>NZ_CAHJXS010000012.1:0-121932 GCF_903645345.1 Corynebacterium sp. Marseille-Q2823
ACGGCGCGGCCACCCAGACGGGCGACCTGCCACATTCGACACCGGCATCGACAACGAATGGAACCCCAGCTTAGGCATAAGAAAAGGCTGGGCCGGACGCTCCTAAATCCACACGAAATGTCCCTTAATGCGACACGCCGCAAATCCACACGAAATGTCCCTTAAGCCTAGTAGATGACATCCGGGGTGATAATGGCCTGCGGGTTGAGGATGATGCCCCAGAAGTAGGTCAAGGTCCGCGCGTGCTCATTGCCGGTAATGAGGCCCAGCGCCAAGATGGGGCGCAGCACATCGCACAGGTGCAAAGGCAACGACTCGCGGATATCGAATTGCTTCGGGTCCAGGGAGATGACCGTCCACGCAGTGCCCGCCACCAGCAAGGCCCAGCCCACCATCCGGCGGATGAAGGTCTCGCGGGAGGTTCCCTTGATCCTGCGGGCAGCGACGATAAAGACCCCGCAGGCCACCACGGTGATGCTCAACATGAGCGCATGCAGCGCGGTCCACTGCTGCATGCGCGGGTAGTCAGTCGGGCTTACTCGGGGCTTGCGGGGTCGTATCATAACGGGGTTTTAATTTACCCCTTTGTATGAACATGTGAGAGATAAGGAGGTTCCTAGGCTGCTAGCTCGGAGTATTCGGAGAGTTTTCCGTCCTTGACTTCGACCACAGTGTCGGCATAGTCGAGCAAGCTGCGGTCGTGGGTAATGAACAGGGTTGCGGTGTCGAAGTCTTCAGTAACACCGCGGAGCAGCTTGGCAATGTCGCGCGAAAGCTTGGAATCCAAGGCGGAGGTGGGCTCATCCGCAAGCAACACGGAAGGCTGGCCCATGAGTGCGCGGGCAATATTGACGCGCTGGCGCTGGCCGCCAGAAAGCTGGTTCATGCGGCGGTTCCCAAAGCCCTCCAAGCCCACGAAACTGAGCAGCTCATCGGCACGATCCTGGCGCGGCTTGCGGCCCTCCATGTGGTCAATGATGAGCAGCTGTTCGCGCGCGGTCAGGGCGGCCAGCAGGTTGGCCTGCTGGAAGATGAGCCCGCGGGAGCCGGTTCGCTCCACGGTGCCGGAGTCCGGCTCGATGAGGCCGGCGGCTACGGAGAGCAGTGTGGACTTGCCGGAACCGGATTCGCCGATGACGGCGGTGAGCTCGCCCGGCTTGACGTCCAGGCTGACATTATCCAGCGCCGTAACGCGGGAGTCACCATCCGGGTAGGTCACCACGATGTCGCGAAGGGACAGTGCAGGGGAAGAAGCGGTGGTAGTCATTAGGCGTTGCCTCCTAGGGCGTCGAGCGGATTGATTTTGGAGACGCGGCGGGTGGCCAGGAAGGCACCAGCGATGCCGAGCAGCCAGATACCGAGCGCGGGAACAAGGACGGTCATGGCAGAGACCTCAAAAGGCACAGCACCCTGGGCGGCAAGGCCCAGCAGCCAGCCGACGAGCGCGCCGACCCCAACGCCGATCGCCAGGATGATGGCGGCCTGCGCGATGGCATCCTTGAGCAGGTACTTCACGCTGGCGCCAAGGGCGCGCAGGATGGACAGGTCACGGGTGCGCTGGATTGTCCAGATACTCAGGAAAGCGATGGTGACCAGCGCGGAAATCCCATAGAGGAAGGCTTGCATAGTCAGCAGCGAACCGCGCTCCGAGCTATAAGCCGGAAGACCGGACAGGGCCTTGCCCATAGACACGGAGGTGTCGGTCGGCTCCTGGGACAGCACGGCTACGCCCACCATGTCCTCAGGAGAATGGGAGACCTGCTGCCAGGTTTCGGTAGAGACCCACACCACCGGGGAGTGGGAATAGTACTCATCCTCAACCACCGCGGTGACGTCCAAATCCACACCGCCGAGAGTGCCCCGGGAAGGTGCGTTCATCTCTTCATCGATGGATTGGCTCAAAACCATGCCTTCCTCCGGAATCACGGTGCTGGAGCCAGGAATCTGAGTACCTTCGGGCAGGCCGAAGACTGCCACGCCGCCGTGGCCCTCCAGCTTGGTCTGCGAAGTACCAAGCGGAATGCCAGAAGCGGGGACGTCCTCGGCGAAGATCTCCGACTCGGTGAAGGACGGATCTTCCGTCGAGAAGGTCACGTTCGGAGTCTGCTCCCCGAGTGCCTCCAGGGCGGAAGTATTCTGCTTGGACAGGCCTTGGGTCAGGCCGGACAACATAACGAGCAACAACGTAATTAGAGCCACGACGCCGCCGATCAGGAAAAACCGACCGCGGGCGGTGACTATCTCTCTCAATGCCAGGAACATACTTTTAATCCTGCTGTGGCCAGCGCAGAAAGTAATCGAGTAGCCAGTTGAACCTCCACTCAACCAGTTGGTTGATTCCCCCTCCTCCAACCAGGCGATAAGCTGGACTGCCGTGATGATGAGCAACAGACTGTGGACCGTGGGACTGCACACCATGTTCGGTTTCCTCCTCGTATTCGGAGTACTCCGCGCATGGGCCGATGACCGCCTCGACGCCCGCGCCCTCGGCCTCTCCATCGCACTCGCAGTGGTCTACACGGGGTTTGCCATCTTCGGCTCCCGCACCATCACCCGCCCCGTCCCCACCACGCTGTGGCTCGCCGCCCTGTGCCTGCTGTGGATCGGGCTTATGGTGCACGCCCAAGACTTCATGTGGCTCGAGTTCCCGCTGGTCTTCGTCTTTATCCATGCGCTTCCCTTCTGGCCGGGAATCGTCGCCAGCGTGGTGCTGTGGGCCGTCGCCGCCTTCGTCCCCGCGTGGCTCCACCCACAGGGGTGGACTGCGGCCGCGGCCATCGGCCCGTTCATCGGCACCTGCTTTGCCGTGGCCGTCTACCACGCCGCCCGCCGGGTTCAGGCGGAGGCGGCGCACCACGAGGCCGTCGCCAAGCAGCTGCGTGAGACCCAGGAGGAGCTGGCGGCCAGCGAGCACCAAGCCGGGCGCCTCGAGGAACGGGAGCGGCTCTCCCGCGAAATCCACGACACAGTGGCGCAGGGGCTGTCCTCCATCGTCCTGCTCAGCCGCGCCGCCAAGAAGACGTCTACTCAACAGGACGTCGCTGAACAGCTCGCGCTCATTGAAAAGGTCGCCCAGGACAACCTCGCCGAGGCCCGGCGCTTCGTCAAAGAGCTGGCAGCCCCCGCCTCCTCCATCGACGCGGAACTGCGCTCCCTCGTGGATGAGCTCCAAGCCCAAGCCAAGGGACTGGGGCTGCGCACCCGCTTCGGGCTCAAACTCACCGGCAGTGCCGACGTCCCCGCCGAGTTTTCCCACGTCATCCTGCGCGCCGCGCGCGAAGGACTCACCAATGTCATGAAACACGCCGATGCCGACCGCGCCGTGGTCACTCTGGGCTCTTTCGAGGATGAGATCACCTTGGATGTCGTCGATGACGGTCGCGGCATCGAAGGGCCGCGCGGCTTCGGGTTAACCGGCCTGGAGCAGCGTGTTCGCAGCGTCGGCGGCAGCGTCCAGGTAGAATCTTCACCCGCCGGCACCGCGCTCGCGGTGCGAATCCCAACAGGAAGCAGCAGCAATGGTCAACGTGATGCTCATCGATGATCACCCCGTGGTCCGCGCCGGGCTGCGCGCGATTCTTAATGCCTTCCCCGACATCGAGGTGGTGTTGGAAGGCTCCGACGGCTCGGCCGTCGAGCAGCTGACGGATGCTGATGCTCCCCATATCGATGTGGTCGTCTGCGATATTCAGATGCCAGATGTCGATGGCATCGCCGCCACCCGGCGCGTGCGCGAGCTCGATGGGCCACCGGTGCTCATCCTGACCACCTATGACACGCAGGCGGATATCCTGGCCGCCGTGGAGGCGGGCGCGTTGGGTTACCTGCTCAAGGACGCCCCCGAGGAAACGCTGCACACCGCGGTGCTCGACACGGCTGCGGGAAAGCGGACCTTGGCGCCTGAGGTCACCAACCTCCTGGCGGAGCGCTTGGCGCAGCCGGAAACCGCGCTGTCCGCGCGCGAGCTGGAGATCCTGCAGGCGCTGTCAACGGGAGATTCCAACAAGCAGATTGCCCAGCGGCTCTTCATCTCCGAGGCCACGGTCAAGACCCACCTGATCCACGTCTATCAAAAGCTGGGCGTGGAAACCCGCACGGCGGCCGTCTCCGCTGCCCGCGAACGAAAGCTCATCCAATAAATGCATACGTACGATTGCATCGTGGTGGGTGGCGGCCAATCCGGCCTGGCCACCGGCTACTACCTGCGCCGGAACAAGCTCGATTTCCTCATCCTCGATGCCAACGACTCCCCCGGCGGGGCCTGGCAACACGTGTGGGACTCGCTCACGCTCTTTAGCGATGCCCAATCCTCCACGCTGCCCGGCTGGCCCATGCCTTCTTACCCGGGTTTCCCGCCGGCTTCCCATGTGGTGGACTACCTCACCCGCTATGAGCAGCGCTATGACCTGCCGGTCCGGCACGAGGTGGCGGTGGAGCGCGTGCTTGACGACGATCCCTTCTTCCGCCTTCTCACCACTCACGGTGAGTTCCGATCCCGGACCGTCGTGGCCGCGACGGGCACGTGGTCCGCGCCCTTTATCCCCTTCTACCCCGGTGAATTTGCTGGCCGCCAATGGCACACGGCAAGCTACCCGGGGCCGAATCCTTTCTTAGCCAGCACCAGCAGCGGCCATATCAGCCGTGTGGCCGTTGTCGGCGCGGGCAACTCCGGTGCCCAGATCGCCGCCGAGCTAGCCCTCGCCAGTGTGGACACCACGTGGTTTACCACGCACCCGCCGCGCTGGATGCCGGATGATGTGGATGGGCGCGTGCTCTTTAGCCGCAACCGTCAGCGCATGCTGGCGAAGCTTCGCGGCGAACCGGACCCAGGCCCCGAAACAGAACTGGGGGATATCGTCATGGTCCCGCCGGTGCTCAAGGCCCGCGATAGTGGGCTGCTGCGCGCCACCGACATGTTTTGCTCGCTCGATGAACTCACGAGCAGGCTGCTACGACTCATCGGCTTCGCCCAGCGCGCCTTCCCCGGCTGCTGGCAGAGGAAGCCCACGGTGGAAGGTTTCTTCCTGGCTATGGTCGTGGACTGTTCGGCTCGCCACGATTACCGGTGTCTCCCTAGGCGCGGCGGGTGGCGGGGGACGTCGCCACGCTCGTGCGTACGCCCAGCTAAGTACTACAGCGCCACCATGGCGAGGAGCACCACCGCTGCCAGCGCAAGCAGGAATCCGAGGCGGCGCAGAATCTTCATCTGCTCTTCGCGTCCCACGCGCGCCATGAGTGCGGCGCCGAGGACAGCACCCACCGTGTTGTATAAGAGGTCGTCGATATCGCTAAAGCCCAGCGCGAAGACGTATTGAGCGCTTTCTATGCACAGGCTGACCATGAGGCCGATGAGCATCGCCCCGCCCAAGCCCCAGCGAATCCTGACGCGGTTGCGCCCGGCCACGTAAATCGCTGCTCCCAGCGGCATGAAGAGGGCGATATTCCCCAGGAGATCGGTCCATCCGCCGTACCACACGGAGGCGTTCTCAAATCCGCCAAAGAGCTGCAGATTGACCCTTCGCACCGCATGCGCGGAGCCGTCCACCACGCCGGGGATGTCCATGAAGGGCTTGCCCACCGTCGCCAACACCACGACCACCAGGGACAGGGCCGCGACAAGGAGAGAATCACGAAGCAGGTGCTGATACGGATCCGGCGCGGGCCGCAGCCGATTGCGCGGGCGTTGAGCTTCTATCCCAGTCATGCGCTTCACCCTAACGATGTTCTCTGGACGCTGGCTGAAGCATTAGCCGGAAAACGCTGCTTCACATCCTCTGTACGATAGTGCCCATGAGCACACTCATTGTCACTCGCACGGATTCCGGAGTAACTCATTCTTTCCAGGAGCAGCCCCTGCTCGGGGAAGGTGACACGCTGGTAGATGTACAGTTTTCTTCCCTCAATTACAAGGACGCTATGGCCCTGGAGGGCAATAAGGGCGTCATGCGCATCGATCCCCTCGTTCCCGGTATCGATGTGGTGGGCACCGTGGTGGAAACGTCCGATTCACGCTTGAGCCCTGGCCAGCTTGTCGTCTCCTGCGGCGATGGCCTGGGCGAATTTCGCCATGGCGGCTACACCACCCGCCAGCGCGTCAACGGTGAAGCCACCATCCCCGTGCCCCAACGCTTCAGCGCGCACGATGCCGCCGCGATTGGCACGGCCGGATACACCGCCGCTATCTGCGTCAACCAGCTGCGCACGCACGGCACGACGAAGGGCCACATCCTCGTCACCGGTGCCACCGGCGGCGTGGGCTCCATCGCGGTCCAGCTGCTCAAGTCTTCCGGCTACGAGGTCACCGCCGTCACCGGCCGCGTGGAATCCCAGTCGGAGTACCTCACCTCACTCGGCGCGGATCACGTGCTTGACCGTGCAGCGCTGTCTGAGACCGGCCGCCCGCTGCAGAAGGCGCTGTACGACGGCGCCGTCGACCCCGCCGGCTCCACCGTCCTAGCCAACGTGCTGGCGCAGGTGCGCTGGGGCGGCGTGGTGGCGGCCACCGGTATGGCGGCTGGTCCGGATCTTCCCGCCTCGGTGCTGCCGTTCATCCTGCGCGGCATCGTGCTGGCCGGCGGTAACTCCGTCGACGCGCCCCGCGAGGTGCGCGAGGCGGCCTGGCAGCTTCTCGACGAACACCTCGACCTCACCATGCTGAACTCTATTACTGAAACGGTACCGCTGGCCGATGTCGCCACTGCCGCTCAAGAGCTGCGCGCCGGCTCCCGCCATGGACGCACGGTAGTCGAGATATAGGAAGGGGCAGGTGTGAGCGGGCAGCCGTTTACTGCCCGGCCCCTTTAGTGGTGCACGCGGTGCGATAGCGATTCGTCGTCAGTGCCGGGGGCGTTACCCAGCTCGCCGGTGAATTCATCGTCGCTGCGCGCCAACCAGATGGAGGACACAACCAGTCCGCCCCAGATGACGACGACGAAGAGGATAAAGAGCAGGATTGCGCTTGTAGTCATTGTTATTCTCCTTTCCTACTAGCCGCTACTTGTCGTCCGTGTTCGGTGCGGCGGCGTTGCCTGTAGCAAGCGGGTTCGGTGTGCCGGCCGGGCGGCCGCCCACTGGGACGCCGTAATCAGACGTCTCTATGCCGTCTAGGTACTTGTTTCCGCGGAAGTCCACTAGCGGCATGACGAAGCTAACGAGCAGAATGACGCCCAGAACCGCCCAGCCAAAGAGCCCAATCTGTGTGGAGGAGTAGCCCTCATAACCTTCGCGGACAATCGTGATGATCTCGTTGACCAGGAAGTAGACGAGCAGCAGCGGGGTCGCGACGAAAGTCAGGAACTGCCAGAAGCCACCCACCTTGAACTGCGACACGGCGTTGATGTGCTGCTGGATCTCGCGGCGGCGGCCGGTCACCCAGCCGACGACTACGAGGGCGCAGATGGCGCCGAAGACGATGCCCAGGTTATTGGTGAACTTATCCATGATGTCCAGGGTGACCAGGCCCGAGGAGGTGGCGAACAGGAAGCAGGACAGTACTCCCATGGCGCTGCCAACGCTGATGGCAGAAACGCGGCGAGAGATGTTGAACTTATCTGCCACGGCGGAGACAACGACCTCCATGATGGAGATCAGCGAGGTCACACCGGCCAGGAACAGGGAGCCGAAGAAGAGAACTCCGAACAATCCGCCGAGCGGCATGAGGTTGATGATGGTCGGGAAAGCGATGAAGGCCAGACCGATACCAGACTTAGCCACCTCATCCACAGACACACCCTGCTGGGCGGCCATGTAGCCCAGAGTGGCGAAGACTCCGATGCCGGCGAGAACCTCGAAGGAGGAGTTAGCAAAGGCGGTCACCAGACCCGTGTTGGTGAGGTTGGTACGCGGCTTGAGGTAGGAGGCGTAGGTGATCATGATGCCGAAGCCGATGGACAGAGAGAAGAAGATCTGTCCGTAGGCGGCGATCCACACCGATGCGTTGCTCAGCACGGACCAGTCCGGGGTGAAGAAAGCGTTGAGGCCCTCGGCGGCGCCGTCGAGGAAGAAGGCGCGGATGACCAAGATGATGAACATGACGGCCAGGACCGGCAGGAAGATGGAGGTCAGTTTACCGATGCCCTTGTTGATGCTCGTGGCCAGCGTGGCGATGCAGACAACCCATACGAGGATCATGACGCCCAGAATGGCGGGGACGACGTGGCCCGAGTAGGTTGCCTCTGGGTCCGCCTGGAGGAAGTCAACCATGAAATAGTCCGCGGGAGCTTCTCCCCACGCCTGGTTCACGGACTTGATGGTGTAGAGCGCCGCCCACGCAATGATGGCAGCGTAGTAGATGGCAATGAAGAAGTTCACGCCGACTTTGAACCAGCCGATTCCTTCCCAGCGGCTGCTGATACGGCGAAATGCCAGCGGTGCAGAACCGCGGAAGCGGTGACCAATGGCGAGGTCGAACCACAGGATGGGAATACCGGCGGTCAGCAAGGCCACCATGTACGGGATGAGGAAGGCACCGCCGCCGTTCTCATAGGCGACGTAGGGGAAGCGCCAGATATTACCCAGGCCGACGGCGGAGCCAATGGCGGCCATGAGGAAGACGAAGCGCGTATTAAAAGTATCGCGTGTCGAGCGAGTCTTATGCGGGGTTGTTGTGGTCATGAGAGAACTTTCTTCTTGAGCAAATATCGCGCACCACAAGACCGTAGGAATTGTTTATACGGACCGCGTACGGCGAGTATTAGCGAGAAGCTTAGTCTAACTGCCAACCTATAGGTACCGTTTTGAATATTTATTTACCCCCACAACACCACACCCCCTTTAGGGCCTGACCCTCCAACCGGAACAAAAGCCAGCGGAGAAAGGGTTAAGCGCTAAAGGGGGGGGTGGCGAGCGAACAACACTCGAGGCGATTAAACGTGCAGATCGCGGTTCTGAATACCCTTCGGGACGGAGAGCACACCAATGAGGGACACGACCGAAATCGCGATGCCGTAGGCAGCGATGGCCATCGAAGTCTCGTACCGCGTGTACAGCATCTCTGCAATCATCGGGGCAAAGGCACCACCAATGATGGAGCCGAAAGCGTAGCCGATGGACACGCCCGACAGGCGCACCCGCACCGGGAACATCTCCGCGTACATCGCTGACTGCGGGCCATAGGTCGCACCCAGGATGACGCCTAGGAGGAACACGGCCACGCCGAAGAACATGACGTTGCCCGAGTCAACCGCCCAGAACACCGGGGTGATATACAGCGCCAAGACGATGTAGCCGCCAATGAACGTTGTGCGGCGCCCCAACCGGTCAGACAGGTGGCCGAAGTACAGCGTTCCGATAAACCAACCAATCGACGCGATCAGGGCTACCCCAAGGGCCTGGGGGCGGGTATAGCCCACGACCTTCGTGCCATAGGCAGTGAAGTAGGCGATGACGAAGTAGCCAATCGCGTTGTTGGCGGCGAAGATGACCGCGCACTTGATGACGGTTCCGAGGTGGCCCTTGAACAGGACCGCAAGCGGTGCCGTGGACTTTTCCTTTAGTTCCTCCATCTCCGCGAAGGCCGGGGACTCTTCCACTGCCCGGCGGATCAGGTAGCCCAGGAGAATGAGCACCACGGAGGACAGGAACGGGATGCGCCAGCCCCAGGCAAGGAACTGCTCCGGAGTGAGGACCGAGGAGAGAACCAGCATGAAGATGGTGGCGAGGAACATACCAAGGGGCACACCAACCTGCGGGAACGCGCCGAAGAGTCCACGTTTGCCCTGCGGCGCGTGCTCAACGGCTAGCATCGCCGCGCCTCCCCATTCGCCGCCGGCGGACAGGCCCTGAAGGATGCGCAAGAGCACCAGCAGGATAGGCGCTGCCATGCCGATAGAGGCGTACGTCGGCAGCACACCCATCAACATGGTGGCCAAGCCCATGCCGACCAACGTGACCACGAGGACCGGCTTGCGTCCGAGCCGGTCACCCAAGTGGCCGGCCAGAATGGCCCCGAGGGGACGGAAAAGGAAGGAGATACCCAGCGACGCCCAGGCAATGATCTGAGCGAGCGAGGCGCTTTCGTTGGAGACCGGATCGAAATACTGGGTAGCGAAGATCAGGCCGGCGGCCTGAGCGTAGATGAAGAAGTCGAACCACTCAATAGTGGTGCCGACCATCGAACCGGCGAGCACGCGCTTGTGCTCTGTGGTGATTCCCGGCCCTTGGGCAGGCTGTTGGGTGACTGGTGCAGACATAGTGGGAGTCTTTTCTCTATGGGTGCAGAAGCACGGTGGATACAGTTAAAGCCAGTGAACGAAAGGGACAATGGTGAGGCGGGGCGTGCCAAAGAAGCCGAGAACGCGGCAGCGTTTTACTGATCGCGGTTGTCGACGATCCTCTTGGCCTTGCCCTCACCGCAATCGACGTGGTCAGTGATCTCGACGCCAACAGTGACGCCGATGCGCTCCTTGATCTGTTTCTTCAGCCACGCGGCGGAGGCATCGATCTGATCAGGAGTAGCCTCCGAGGAGTGCTCAACCACCAGGGTGAGGTGGTCCATGCGGCCACGCTTGCTCAGCACGCACTGGTAGCGCGGGCGAAGCACGCGGTCCTCAGTGATGATCTCCTCGAACTGCGACGGGAAACAGTTCACGCCACGCAGGATGATCATGTCATCGTTACGAGCGGAGATACGGTCGATGCGACGCATCGAACGCGCGGTACCCGGAAGCAGGCGGGTGATGTCGTGGGTGCGGTAGCGGATGATCGGGAAGGCCTCCTTGGTGAGGGAGGAGATGACCAACTCGCCATACTCGCCGTCGGGAACCGGCTGCATGGTCTCCGGATCGATGATCTCTGGGTAGAAGTGGTCCTCCCAGACGGTCAGGCCATCCTTGGTCTCGACACATTCTTGGGCCACGCCAGGGCCCATTACCTCGGAGAGGCCGTAGATATCGGTGGCCGTAATGCCGAAGCCTTCTTCGAGTTCGCGGCGCATTCCCTCGCTCCACGGCTCGGCGCCAAAGACGCCGGCGCGCAGGGAGGATTCGCGCGGATCCAGGCCTTCCTTGCGCATGCGGTCAAGGAGGTTGAGCACGTAAGACGGCGTACCCAGAATTGCGTCCGGCTGGAAGTCCTGCATGATCTGGATCTGGCGCTCCGTCTGACCACCGGAGGTCGGAATCGCCGTGGCTCCTAGGGCCTCGACGCCATAGTGGGCGCCCAGGCCGCCGGTAAAGAGGCCATAGCCGAACGTAATCTGAACCTTATCGCTCTTGCGCAGGCCGCCTGCCCGCAGCGAACGGGCTACGAGCTCGGCCCAAATACGCACGTCGTTCTCGGTGTATCCCACGACGGTCGGGCGACCCGTGGTGCCGGAAGAAGCGTGGATGCGGGAGATTTGGTTCTGGCCAACAGCAAACATCCCGAAGGGGTACTCCGCGCGAAGGGTTTCCTTGTCGGTGAACGGGAACAGCGCAAAGTCCGAGAGTTCCTTGAAGTCATCCGGGTGAACGCCCTTCTCATCGAACGCACGGCGGTAGTGCGGGACGTTGTAGTACGCGTGGCGAAGCTCGTTCTTCGCGCGCGCGGTCTGCAGCGCAATGATTTCATCGCGGGAGGCGTACTCAATGCCCATCTGGGGGCCGTGGTGGTCAGAGAAGATGTCAAACGTTGCGGTCACGTCATTTGCCTTTCATTTCGAGGAGTGGGAAATACCACACCCTTTAAGCTCCCTCGAAAGTGCTGCAAGAAGTTGGTTAGCTGGGACAACGCACAAAAGTACGTTAATTACTTACCGTTCGGTTGGGTAAGTCTTGTGACGTACACTACAGGCCGTTGTGGTGATAGACAACACAATAGTCAGTTTTGAAGCGCAACATCTCGCAGGCCACGCACCGACACCTATGGGCACGCAGGGCGAAACGCCGCCGCGACTAACGCGACACCCATCGCGACCATCTGCGAGCTAGGCCAAACAACATCTCAAAGCGGGCTCTCGCACAGTCGCTCGCCTATCAATCAACGTCGAGTTAATCATTCCGAAAATCATGCGGGTCAACAGCGGAGCCTCAATGTCGGAGCGGATAGCCCCCTCCTCCTGAGCAGCCTCCACCAGCGGAACCACGGAACGCGTCAGCGTACGACGGCGCTCCAACGCGCTCCGCTCCACCTCGGAGTTTCCACGCAAACGGAGCAAGAGCGCGACAGACTTCGGGTCGGAGCACAGCACCTCAATCGAGCCACGCAACAGCCCGCGCACCCTCTCCCCCGCCGATACATCGGCCGCGGCCATCTCTTCCGCGACCGCTTCCAAACGGCTCAGTGCCTGCACCACCGTGAGCTCCAAAATCTCTTCTTTCGACGAGATGTGGTGGTAGAGCGCGGACTTAGAAATCCCCAATTCGCTCGCCACATTATCCATCGACGTGGCGTCGTAGCCGCGGGCTGTAAAAGCACGGACAGCTGCACGAATGACATCTTCACGGGAGTAGCCGGGGCGGCCACGTGCCGCGCCCTGGACAGTGGATTTCTCATTCTTCACGCAGTCCATTCAAGCAGAGAGCCCCGAGCACCGTTAGACTAGTGAACCACCACACCCCTTTTCACTCCCTCGGCAGCACTGCGGAAACCCCTTACCTCAAGGAGGAATTCCCATGAGCACCGAGCACCCCATCCTCGCCCCCGGCGTCGCCGAAAGCCCCGAGTTCACCCACGTGCGCACCATGTTCGACGATGACCGTGCCACCGCGGAGATTGGCGCGAGAATTACCGCGCTAGACGTCGGCAGGTGCGAAGGCCACTTCACCATCCGCCCGGAGATGTGCAATGGACATGGCACGGCACAGGGTGGCTATTTATACATGTTTGCCGATTCCATCTTCGCCGGCGTTTGCAACTCCGGTGGCGACTTGGCCGTGGCCGCGCACAACTCGATTCACTACATCGCCCCCGCCTTCGAAGGGGATGTCGTTGACGGGGTTGGGGTGACCCGCCAAGCCTGGCGCCGCAACGGCGTTGTCGATGTCACCCTCAGCATCAAGGGTAAGCCCATCGCCGAATTCCGCGGCACGTACCGCGTGCTACCCGCCAAGCCCCAGAATCGCAACAAGTAGGGCGCAGCTCACAAACTTGGTTGACATAGCTCACACATGCCCCATATACTGACCAACCAGTCAGTAAGTATCACCGAGCCGACACTGAGCAGAGAGGGAACGATTCCTCCCATGACCCCATCAGAGAAAACACTCGCCGCCGTCCCGGCCGCGGATGAAGCACAAGCACAGCAGCGCTTCGACGAGCTCATCGCCGAAGACTCCCGCATCGAGCCCACCGACTGGATGCCCGCTGCCTACCGCAAGACCTTGACGCGCCAGATTTCCCAGCACGCGCACTCCGAAATCATCGGCATGCAGCCGGAGGCCAACTGGATCAGCCGCGCGCCTTCGCTCAAGCGCAAGGCCATCCTCATGGCCAAGGTGCAGGATGAGGCCGGCCACGGCCTCTACCTCTACTCCGCTGCGGAGACCTTGGGCACCTCGCGCGACGAGCTGGTTCAGCAGCTGCTCGACGGCACCGCCAAGTATTCCTCCATCTTCAACTACCCGGCGCGCACGTGGGCCGACATCGGAGCCATCGGCTGGCTGGTGGATGGCGCCGCCATCTGCAACCAGGTCCCGCTCTGCCGTGCTTCCTACGCACCCTATGGCCGCGCCATGGTGCGCATCTGTAAGGAAGAGTCCTTCCACCAGCGCCAAGGTTGGGGGATCCTCTACGAGCTGTCCCACGGAACGCCCGAGCAGAAGCAGATGGCGCAGGAAGCCATCAACCGTTTCTACGGACCCGCACTCCAGATGTTCGGCCCGCCCGACGATGACTCCCCCAACTCCAAGCAGTCCATGGCGTGGAACATCAAGCGCTTCTCCAACGACGAACTGCGCCAGCGCTTCGTGGACATGATCGTCCCGCAGGCTGAGGCCCTTGGCCTGCACTTTGAGGACCCGGACCTGAAGTGGAACGAAGAGCGCGGCCACTATGACTTCGGCGAGCTCGACTGGTCCGAGTTCAAGGCCGTCATCAAGGGCGAAGGCCCCTGCAACGTGCAGAGGATGCAGCGACGTCGCCAAGCGCATGCCGACGGCGCGTGGGTCCGTGAGGCTGCCGCAGCCTACGCCGAGAAGCACCACTCGGCTGATACCTCGCTTATCGCCTAAGCCCAAGCACACTGCCCAACCAGCCACAAGACTTTAAGGAAGATTCCATGTCCAGCTCCAACTGGCCCATGTGGGAGGTCTTCGTACGCTCCTCCCGCGGCCTTTCCCACGTTCACGCCGGCTCGCTCCACGCACCGGATGCCACCATGGCCCTGCGCAATGCCCGTGACCTTTACACCCGCCGCAACGAGGGAACCTCCGTCTGGGTTGTGCCCAGCGAGGCCATCGCCTCCTCTGACCCTGACTCTAAGGGCGGATTCTTCGAATCCCCGCAGGGCAAGAGCTACCGCCACGCCACCTACTACGACAAGTCGGAAGGAGTGCCGCACCTGTGACCGGATTTGCAGCCGCCGATTCTGCGACCAAGCAATCGCAGGGCAACGGCATCACCGCAGAAGACATCGCCGCCTCCGGCGCAGTGGCCCCCGAGGACACGGCTCGCTATGCGCTCATGCTGGGCGATGACGCCCTCATCCTGGCCCAGCGCCTGGGCTGGTGGATTTCGCGCGCGCCGGAGATGGAAGAGGACATCGCACTGGGCAACATCGCCCTCGATCTCATCGGGCACGCCCGCTTCCTACTGACCTACGCCGGTACCGCATGGGGCAAGACCGAGGATGACTTGGCTTACTTCCGTAACGAGGAGGAGTTCCGCTCCGCGCGCTTGGTCGAGCAGGAGAACGGCGACTTCGGCTACACCATCGCCCGCCAGCTGCTCTTTTCCTACTACCAGTACGGGCTCTACACGGCCTTGCTGGAGTCGCAGGATGAAACCATTGCGGCGATCGCGGCGAAGGCCATCAAGGAAGTCGAGTACCACGTCGACCACGCCAACCAGTGGATTCTTCGTCTGGGCCAAGGCACCGAGGAGTCCCACCGCCGAATCACGGAGGGCCTGATGTACATGTGGCCCTACCTTGACGAGCTCTTCGAGGATCTCCCGCTTCACGAGAAGCTGGCGGCAGAAGGCATCGCAGTTCTGCCCTCGAGCCTGCGCGCGCAGTTCGATGAGCGCATCGCCTACGTCCTAGACAAGGCAGGTCTGGCCATCCCGGACGTCAAGCAAGCCCGCTCCGGGCAGCGCACCGGGCGTTTCTCCGAGCACCGCGGTTTCATCCTCGCGGAGATGCAGTCCTTGGCGCGCCAACACCCCGGCGCGACCTGGTAAAGACAAGGAAAGGACCAAGGTTTCATCGTGTCCATCACAGATAAATCCCACCCGCTGCGCCCCACGCAGCCTGACGACGCCCACGTGTGGGACGTCGCCGCCGAGGTGCCCGATCCGGAGATCCCCGTGATCTCTATCGCCGACCTTGGAATTCTCCGAGAAGCACGCCTGGAAGGCGATACTGCGGTGGTCACGATTACCCCAACCTACTCCGGCTGCCCCGCCATGGAACACATCACGGCGGACATCACCACAGCGCTGACCGATGCCGGCTACGCGAAGGTGCGCGTCGACCTCGTTCTCCACCCGGCGTGGACCACCGACTGGATGACGGAGACCGGCCGGCAAAACCTCAAGGACTACGGCATTGCCCCACCCAGCGGTAAAACCCGGGCCACGCCGGAAGGTCCTATCCCGCTCACACTCGAACCGCCGCCGGCCATCGAATGCCCCCACTGTGGCTCCCGCCGCACACGTAAGCTTGCCCAATTCGGTTCCACCTCCTGCAAAGCTCTCTACAACTGCCAGGATTGCTTGGAGCCCTTCGACTACTTCAAGGTGCACTAATGACCACGACCCCGTCTGCCCCCACAAAGAAGAAGGCCACGTTCAACACCCTGACCGTGTCCGAGGTGCGCGCCCTGACTTCAGACTCCGTGGAGGTTTCCTTCGCTATCCCTCCGGAGCTCCAGGACGATTATGACTACATCCCCGGCCAGTACGTTGCACTGCGGGCAACCATCGACGGCCAGGAAGTCCGCCGCTCCTATTCCATCTGCGATGTGCCTCGCGACGGCGTGCTGCGCGTCGCCATCAAGCGCGACCGCGGTGGCGTCTTCTCCACGTGGGCCAATGACACCCTGCAGCCCGGCGACACCATGGACGTGATGAACCCGCAGGGCGCGTTCACCTCGAAGACCCACCTGACCGGGCTTAACAACCCGGAAGCCGTGCGCGCGGAGCTGGAGAAGCTCGAGAACCCGCACCTCGTGGCCATCGCCGCCGGTTCCGGCATCACGCCGATCATGGCGATCGCCCAGACCGTGCTCCACACCTCCCCCGACACCACTTTTGAGCTCATCTTTGCCAACAAGGGCGGCGGCGACGTCATGTTCGCCGAAGAGATCGGTGACCTCAAGGACAAGTTCCCCACGCGCTTTGCCGTGCACCACGTCCTCTCCCGCGAGCAGCGCGTCAACCCGCTGTTCTCCGGACGCATCGATGCTGAAAAACTCCAGACCCTGCTGGATAACGTCGTGCGCACGGACGCTGTCGACGAGTGGTTCCTCTGCGGTCCCTTCGATTTGGTGCAGCTGGTGCGCGATGAGCTGGCCAGCCGCGATGTCGGTGAGAAGGACGTGCGCTACGAGCTGTTCACCACCGGTAAGCCCTCTGGGGATCAGAACCAGGCCGGGCGCCACGTCGAGGTGGATCCGGAAGGCGATAACGTCAGCATCAACTTCCAACTCGATGGCCTCTCCGGCTCCGTGGAGTCCCCAGTTTCTGCCAACGAATCCCTGCTCAACGCCGCCCTGCGCGTGCGCTCCGACGTCCCCTTCGCCTGCGCCGGCGGCGTGTGCGGCACCTGCCGCGCCAAGCTGGTCGAGGGCGAGGTCGACATGGCGGAGAATTACGCCCTGGAGACCGACGAGGTCAAGGCTGGCTACATCCTGACCTGCCAGTCGCGCCCCACCACGCCCACCATCGTCCTCGACTTCGACGCCTAGGAGAAACATCCATGATCGACCTGCACCACGACGCCGAAGCCGGGGTCGTTGAGCTCGTACTCAACAACCCAAAGGCCATCAATTCCCTCGCGGAAGAAGACCTCGCCGAGCTCTCCCGCTGCCTCGATGAGGCCGCGCAGCTTAGCCCCCGCGCACTCATCTTGCGCGGTGAAGGCAAGGGCTTTTGCGCCGGCCGCAACATCAAGGGGCTCAACCCGCGCGAAGACGACGCCACCGCCTACCTCGCGGACGTTGTCACCCCCGTGCTCACAAAGATTGATAACTTCCCTGCCCCCACCTTCGCCGCCGTGCACGGCCCCTGCCTCGGCGTGGGCCTCGGCCTCGCCTTGGCCTGCGACGTCGTCTACGTTGCCGAAGATGCCAAGTTCGGTTCCCCATTCGCCAACCTAGGCGCCACTCTCGATTCGGGAGGGCACTCCCTCTTCGTCGAACGCCTCGGCACACACCGCGCGATGGACCTCATCATCACCGGCGAACTCATCTCCGGTGCGGAAGCGGTGCGCGCTGGCCTCTTCTCCCGTGCAGTCCCGGCAGAGGAGCTGCTGGAGTTTACCCGGGGCGTCGCCCAGCGCGCAGCCCGCGGCGCCACCCAAGCTTTTCTCACCAGCCGCACCCTGGTCCAGGACATCCGTGACAACGGCACCGGTTTGTGGGCCAGCGTCGATGCCGAGAACATCGCCCAAGGAAAACTCTGCGATACCGAGGACTACTACGAAGGCTTCGCCGCTTTCAATGAGAAGCGCCCGCCGGTCTTCCGCGGACGCTAAAACCTCCAGACCTTCTAGAACGCATACCGCGCAGTTCACACAGCGCAGTACACACGAATTAGTTAAGGAAAAACATGACCGCTTACCTCGTTTCCGGATTCCGCACCCCCGTGGGCCGCTACGGCGGCGCACTGTCCTCGGTTCGCCCAGATGACCTCATGGCCACCGCTATCAAGAAGACGGTAGAGGAGGCTGGCCTCGACCCCTCCGCAGTGGATGAAGTCATCATCGGCAACGCCAACGGCGCCGGCGAGGAGAACCGCAACGTTGCCCGCATGTCCTGGCTGCTCGCCGGGTTCCCGGACACCGTTCCGGGCATTACGGTCAACCGCCTGTGCGCGTCAGGTATGTCCTCGATTGCCCTGGCCACTGCCCTCGTGGAATCCGGTCAGGCGGATATCGTCGTCGCCGGCGGCGTCGAATCCATGTCCCGCGCTCCCTGGGTCATGGAGAAGCCTAGCAAGCCTTTTGCCAAGCCAGGCCAGGTTTTTGATACCTCCATTGGCTGGCGTTTTGCCAACCCAAAGTTCGCGGAGCAGGAGAAGATGACCTACTCCATGCCGGAAACCGCCGAAGAGGTGGCCAACGTCTTCGGCATTAGCCGCGAGGAAGCCGACGCCTTCGCCGTGCGTTCCCAGGAGCGCGCGCTCGCCGCGATTGAGGCCGGAAAGTTCGCCAGGGAAATCGTGCCCATCGAGGTCACCGACCGCAAGGGCAACGTCACCGTCGTCGATACCGATGAGGGCCCCCGCCCGGGCACCACGATGGAGGTCTTGGCCAAGCTGCGCCCGGTGACCTCACTGGGTGACGTCACCACGGCGGGTAACGCCTCCTCGCTGAACGACGGTGCCTCCTGCGTCATTGTCGCCTCCGACGAGGCACTTGAAAAGCACAACCTGACCGCCCGCGCCCGCGTGGTGGCCAACTCCGCGCGCGGTGTGCGCCCGGAAATCATGGGCACGGGCCCCATCCCGGCAACCCGCGACGTGCTCGAGCGCGCCGGCTGGGAGCTGGACAGCGTGGATGCCGTCGAGCTCAACGAAGCTTTCGCATCACAGTCCATCGCCTGCATCCGCGAGCTAGGCTTGGATGAGGACAAGGTCAACGCCTGGGGCGGCGCCATCGCGCTGGGCCACCCGCTGGGTCCTCCGGTTCCCGCATTACCTTGACCCTGCTCAACCGTCTGGAAACAGACGGGCTGAGCCGCGGCATCGCCACCATGTGCGTGGGCGTGGGCCAGGGCACCGCAATTGCGATTGAGAGGGTGTAAATGACTACTGCCATCGAGATTTCAACGCGCGGTGAGAAGGACGAGATAGTCGTCGCCAAGCTCAACCGCCCCGCCGTCCGCAACGCCATCGATGAGCAGATGGTGGCGGAGTTCCACGAGCTCTGCGCGCAGCTCGAGTCCGATCCTCGCATCCTCATCATCACCGGCTGCACGGTGGATACCCCGAAGGGTCCCCGCGGGATCTTCGCCTCCGGGGCGGACATCGCGCAGCTTCGGGAGCGCCGCCGCGAGGATGCCCTCCGCGGCATCAACTCCGGCATCTTCCACCGCATCGCCTCACTGCCCTCCCCCGTCATCGCAGCGGTGGATGGCTACGCCCTCGGTGGCGGTCTGGAGCTGGCCTTGGCCGCGGACTTCCGTGTGTCCACTCCTTTTGCCAAGTTTGGGCAGCCCGAAGCCGGCCTGGGTATCGCTGCCGCCGCGGGTGCCACCTGGCGCCTCAAGGAGTGCGTGGGCACCCCGCTAGCGAAAGAGATTCTGCTGGCCGGGCGCATCCTCAACGGCGAGGAAGCACTGGCCAACCATCTGGTCAGCGAGCTGCACGAGCCGGATGCGCTGGTCGACGGCGCCCTGGAACTAGCCGGGCGCATAGCCCAGCAGGACCCGCTCGCCGTGCGCTTGACCAAGCAGCTCATCGCCATGCCAGATGCAGCGCACCCGGCGGTGGATAACATCGCCCAGGCCGTGCTCTTTGAGTCCCCCGCCAAGTTTGAGCGGATGCAGGCCTTCCTGGACCGCAAGAAATAAACCTTCCACTCACAAGGAGAGTCAACTCATGTCCTCAGTACTGCAGGTTCCCGCCAAGGTCGGCGTGCTCGGCGGCGGCCGCATGGGCGCCGGCATTGCTCACGCCTTCCTGGCCGCCGGCGCGTCCGTGACCGTGGTGGATATCAACGATGACGCCGTGGCCGCCGCCCGCGAGCGCGTGCACAAGGCCATCCGCGGCTCCCTCGACCGCGGGGCGGAAGGCACCTTCGAATCCTGGGATGAGCGTCTCAGCTTGTCCACCGCCGCCTCCGCCTTTGCCGGCTTTGACCTCGTGGTTGAGGCAGTTCCGGAGTCGATGGATCTCAAGGTGGCCGCCTTTAAGGATATCGCCGAAGCCGCCCCGCAAGCCGTCGTCGCCACCAATACCTCCTCACTGTCGGTATCCCAGCTGGCAGAGAGCATCCCCAACGACGTCATTGGCCTGCACTTCTTCAACCCGGTTCCGGCCTCCAAGCTGGTAGAAGTGGTTGTTGCCGAGTCCACCCCGGAAGCACTTGTGGAGACAGCCAAGGGCTGGGTCGAGGGCCTGGGTAAGACCGCGGTGGTGGTCAAGGATGCCCCCGGCTTCGCGTCCTCCCGCCTCGGCGTGGCCATCGCGCTTGAGGCCATCCGCATGGTCGAGGAAGGCGTGGCCTCCCCGCGCGATATCGACAACGCCATGGTGCTGGGCTACAAGTTCCCCATCGGCCCGCTGGAGCTGACCGATATCGTGGGCCTGGATGTGCGCCTCGGCATCGCCGAATACCTCGAATCCCAGCTGGGTGAGCGCTTTAGCCCGCCGCAGCTCATGCGCGACATGGTCGCCCGCGGCGAGCTGGGCCGCAAGTCCGGCAAGGGCTTCTACGACTACTCCGAGTAGCCACTCCCTCCCACACCCGGCTCGGGCACCACGAAGCGGTACCCCAAGCCGGGCTCCGTGAGGAGGAAGGCGGGATTAGCTGGGTCATCCTCTAGCTTGCGGCGCAACTGGGAGGTGTAAATACGCAGGTAGTGCCCCTGCCCCTCAAAGCCTGGACCCCAGATTTCAGAAAGCAGATCCTCTTTGCGTACCAAGCCGCCGTGGGCGCGAAGCAACGTGGTGAGCACGCCCCACTCGGTGGGGGTCAGGTGCAACGGCTCACCGTCTTTAGTGATGGAATGGCGCGGAACGTCGATCAGAACGTCCCCGGCGCGTACCACAGCGGCCTCAGTGCGCCTCACTGGACTCTGTGGGCTACCATGTCTTAGCGCCACGCGCACGCGGGCCAGAAGCTCCTCCATAGAGAAGGGCTTGGTGACGTAGTCGTCCGCGCCGCGGTCGAGAGCTGCGGCGCTGAACAGCGGATCAGAACGTGCCGTCAAGATGATCACCGGTACTGCAGACCATCCGCGGATTCCTTCCAACACGACGGTTCCGTCCATATCCGGCAACCCCATGTCCAAGATGACTACGTCTGGCTGCTGCTGTGACACCACCTGCAGTCCCTTAGCACCTGTACGTGCTGGGTGAACCTCGTAGCCCCGAGCCTTGAAATTAATGCTCAGTGTGTTGAGCAGACGCGGGTCATCGTCCACGATGGCGATGCTAGTTTTCTTCGTCGTCATTTTTGTTCTCCTCCCGCGACGGGAAACCGCAAAACAAAGGTTGCGCCCGGGGTGGCAGCTACCTCGATGCTACCGCCCATGGCCTCCACAAAGCCTTGAACAACAGAAAGGCCAAGGCCCACTCCGTTGTCGTTGCTGGTATCACCCAAACGCTGAAATGCCTGGAACAGTTCCTTCTGTTTCTCCGGCGGGATACCCGGTCCTTCATCGCCGACAATCAGTTCCACCTGTTCGGCGATAGTCTGAGCACTCATCGTCACCTGGCCAGTCGGCGCATAACGCAGGGCGTTATCAAAGAGATTGGCCAAGACACGCTCCATGAGGGCTGCATCCGCGCAGCACGTAACTCCACGCACACTAGGGTCCAGATGGATGCGCCCAATTTGCTCCGGGGAATGCCCGAAGGCACAGGAAGCAATGGCGCGATTAGCCACTTCGGCTACGTCGACGATGTCTCGGCGGGCGGTTATGGCGCCAGCTGTGAGCCGGGAGTAATCCAACAAATTGGTGACCAACCCGGTGAGTTCCTCGATGCTCGCCGCAGTTTCTGCCAAAAGCATATCTTGGTCCTCGGGAGTGAATTCAATGTCGGCATTACGCAATGACGACACCGCCAACTTGGCCGTTGCCAACGGAGTACGCAAATCGTGGCTCACACTCGACAGCAGCGCTCGCCGCAGCTCGTCTGCAGCGGCTATCGCATCAGCGCGCGCGGCCTCAGCAGAAAGCTTTTCGCGGCGAACAATACCCGCGAGGTAGCCCGCGACCACGGTGACAAGGCCACGATCCCGGGCAGACAGAGTCGGGCCCGCAAGACGAAGCTGAACCGTCCCATCTTCGCTCGCCACAACGGTGTCCACTGTCTGTTCATGGCGCACTTTCTCGGGAATATGAAGGTGCTTCGAAGTGCGCTCGGGGCTAACTGCGCGCCAGGTGGCAAGGACGTCACCGTTGTCATCCAGCAGCTCCGCTCGACGACAATTGAATGCCTCCCCCACCTTGCGCATCACGGCATCTTTCGGGGAAGAATCTGCACGGCGATTCAACGCGGCACGGGAAAACACCGTAAGCAGCTCAGCATCACGCGCAGCCACAGCTGCATTCGCCCGCTCAATCTTGGCGCGGCGCACAAGAATGCCGACTGCCAGAGCGATAGCCACCATGACCACGGCGATGACAGCGTTAGCGGGATCGGCGATGTCGAAGGTATGGATTGGCTCGGTGAAAAACCAATTGACCGCCAAACCGGAAGCCACCGCCACCACCACGGCCGGCCACAGGCCACCCACCAAACTGACAAGCAGAATGAGTGCAAAGTAGAACGCAGAACAGGTACCTGTTCCCAAGTCCTGGCCGTCAGCCTGCACTAACAACGCAGTGAGTCCGACGAAGGCCAACGCTGAACTAAGCCACGCGATTGCACGCTGCGGGAAGGGCCGGAAAGGATGCAGCATACGTGTGAGCGGAAACGGCTTTTCCGGGGGAAGATTGACAAGGTGGCAGTCAATCGAGCCGGATTCGCGCAGTACTGTCTCTGCTACCGTGCTGTGCCAGTGCACGCCGAAACGCCGCCGCGGCGACACCCCGACAACAAGCTGGGTAGCGTTGACGCTTCGCGCAAAGTTGAGCAGAGCTTCCGGCACGGAGTCCCCAGTAACCTGGTGCAGCCGCGCACCCACATCGTGGGCCAGGGTCTGCAGCCGGGCAAGTTGTTGCGCCGATCCCGCCACCGAAGAGGAACGCGACGTGAAGGAATCACCAAAAACGACGTGGACCACATGCAGTTCCGCCGAAGATTTCGTCGCGATGCGCCGCCCGCGCCGGATCAGGGTCTCAGCATGGGCAACGTTTTGGATGGCCACAACGACCCGCTCACGTGCTTCCCACGTAGCGGTGATTTTTTGATCCGAGCGATACGTAATGAGTGCTTCATCAACCTGATCTGCCAGCCAGAGCAGTGCCAACTCGCGCAACGCGGTGAGGTTTCCCACGCGGAAGTAATTGTTGAGTGCAGGTTCGATGCGTGCTTCGCGGTACACGTGTCCGTCGCTAAGCCGGGTGCGCAGAAGCTGCGGGGAGACGTCGACCAGCTCGATTTCATTCGCAGCACGCACTACCTCATCCGGCACGGTTTCCTGCGGTGCGATGCCCGTGATCTGCTTGACTACATCGTTGAGGCTTTCCAGATGCTGGATATTGAGAGTCGAGATGACGTCAATTCCGGCAGCCAGAATCTCTTCGATGTCTTCCCACCGCTTCTCGTGCTCTTCGTCGCGAGGATTGGAGTGGGCAAACTCATCGACGAGGACTATGTCAGGCTTGCGCTCGATGACTGCGGCGGTATCCAGCTCCCCGGCGGACAGACCGTCAACGGTGCGCCGCGGAATGATCTCCAAACCCTCGCACAAGGCTTTCGTATATGCGCGACCGTGGTCTTCCACAATGCCGACGACAACGTCACGGCCTTGGTTAATCAGCGTGTGCGCCTCACTAAGCATGGCGCAGGTTTTGCCCGCGCCGGGAGCGGCGCCCAACAAAATCTTCAAGGTGCCGCGTTTGGTGCGCGAGGACGGCGCAGTTGCTTCGGTCAACATTGCTTCATCTTATGAGCTGATCTTTATGAGCAGGGAGTAGGCGTGGGCAACGACATATTGAGAGTTGTCACATTGACCGTGTCTTCGCCTAGAAAACCGAGGCTGGCATGCTCCGTGTTCTCGGCGATGAGCTTTTCCATCTCTTCCATGCTGATGCCCTGCTCCCGAGCCACACGCGGAGCTTGCAGCTTGGCGTACTCGGGGCTGATGCCGGAATCCACGCCAGAGCCGGAGCCCGTGACGGCGTCGGCAGGCACACGGTCTTCGCTTACGCCTTCCCGCTGGGCAATAGCGGCGCGGCGTTCCTGGATGTTTTTCTCCAGCTCCGTGCTGCTCGTACCGTAGTTACTCATTCCCTCGGCGCGAGGGAAGAAGTAGGGGCCCTCGCTCACCCCGTCTTGGATTTGGGTAGAGCCCACGAGGCACTCTCCTTGGTAGATGAGATTGCCGTCGGCGGACTGCGGTGTGATGCGGGAAATGGCCCACACAGCCGCCGGATAGACCATGCCGAGTGCTACGACGCAGAGCAGCACGGCGACAAAACCGGCAATGAGGTTACGCAGATAAACACGCATTGTTCTTCCTTTTTCTTTGCAGGTTCTCTTTAGAGGCCTGGGAGGAGGGAGACGACCTGGTCAATGAGCCAGATGCCAATGAACGGGGTAATAACGCCGCCTAATCCCCAAATACCGAGGTTCCGGCGCAGAAGGGAGGACGCGGAGGCTGGCTTATACGACACGCCCTTGAGCGCCAAGGGGATGAGCGCGACGATGATGAGCGCGTTAAAGATCACCGCAGACACGATGGCGGACTCAGGCGAATGCAGGTGCATGATGTTGAGGCGTTCCAAGTGCGGCAACTGCGCGGAGAAGAGCGCCGGCAGGATGGCGAAGTACTTTGCCAAGTCGTTGGCCAAGGAGAAGGTGGTCAACGCACCACGGGTGATCAGCAGCTGCTTACCAATGCGAACGACGTCGATAAGCTTCGTCGGATCAGAGTCCAGGTCCACCATGTTGGCGGCTTCCTTCGCCGCGGAGGTACCAGTGTTCATGGCTACTCCCACATCCGCCTGCGCCAGGGCCGGGGCGTCGTTGGTGCCGTCACCGGTCATGGCCACCATGCGGCCTTGCGCCTGCTCTTCGCGGATGCGGGCGAGCTTATCTTCCGGGGTGGCCTCGGCGATGTAGTCATCGACACCGGCTTCCTTAGCAATGGCCGCGGCGGTCAGCGGGTTGTCGCCGGTGACCATGATGGTTTTGATACCCATCTGGCGCAGCTCGGCGAAACGCTCGGCCATGCCGGGCTTGACGACGTCACTCAGCTGCACCACCGCGATCACCTTGCGGCTGCCATCGGATTCTTCCACGGCAACTGGCAGCGGGGTACCGCCGTCTTGCGCAATCTGGGTTACTGAATCCTCGATCTCTTGCGGCCACGCGCCGCCTGCCTCAGTTACCCACTTTCGCACGGCGTCGCCCGCGCCCTTGCGCAGCTTTCTGTTAGCCAGGTCGAGACCAGACATCCTGGTAGAAGCGCTGAACGGGATGACTTCAGCCTTCCGAGCTTCCGCGTCGCCCTCGCTAGACAGAGAGTAGTTCTCCGTCAACCAGGAGACGATGGAGCGGCCCTCCGGGGTTTCATCCGCCAGGGAAGAAATGCGTGCAATCTCTGCAGCTTCACGTTCGTTCACACCCGAAGCCACGATCAGGCCCGTGGCCTGGCGGTTGCCGTACGTGATGGTGCCGGTCTTATCCATAAGAAGCGTGGCGACGTCACCGGCTGCTTCCACCGCACGGCCGGAAGTGGCCAGAACGTTGTGGCGAACGAGGCGGTTCATGCCGGCGATACCCACGGCGGATAACAGTGCGGCGATGGTCGTCGGGATGAGGCATACCAGCAGCGCGACGAGGGACAGCGGGGACAACTCAGCGCCGGTGAACAAACCCATGGGAGCCAAAGCCGTCACGGCGATGAGGAAGAGGATAGTCAGCGTGGAAAGAAGGATGCTCAGCGCAATCTCATTCGGAGTCTTGCGGCGCTCGGCTCCTTCCACCAGAGCAATCATCGTGTCCACAAAAGTGGAACCCGGTTCAGAGGTGATCTTGACCTTGATGGAGTCAGAGAGCACCACGGTGCCGCCAGTCACGGCGCAGCGGTCACCGCCGGCCTCGCGGACGACGGGAGCCGATTCACCCGTGATAGCAGACTCGTCGACGGTAGCGGCACCTTCGATGACGTCACCGTCACCCGGGATGGTCTCCCCGGCTTCCACTCGCACGATAGAGCCTCTCGTGAGCTCAGACGCAGGGACCACCTCAATGCCGGAGTCCGTTATTAGGTTGGCAGTGGCATCATCACGCACAGAGCGCAGGCTGTCGGCCTGGGCCTTTCCGCGGCCTTCGGCATAAGCCTCCGCAAAGGCCGCGAAGGCGATAGTGAACCACAGCCATATAGTCACGACCCATCCATAGAAGCTGGGGTTGATGATGGACCACACCGTAGTCAGTGCGGCGCCGACCCACACGACGAACATCACGGGGTTGCGTGCTTGGGCAAGCGGGGACATTTTGCTCGGCAGCGCCTTCAGCGCCGCAGCGGCAAGACCGCTGTTTTTGTCCGCAGTCTTTGTGCGAGGAGCCTTGACCTGCTCAGCGGTCATGGTAGGGGTTGTCATGATAGTGCCTCCGAAATGGGACCCAGGGTGAGGACGGGGAAGAAGGTGAGTGCTGCGACCAGCAGGATGACGCCGATGGTCAACAGGGAGAAGGTGATGCCGGACGTGGGCAAGCTGCCGGTAGTGGTGGCCTGGCGCTTCTGCCCTGCCAGGCTTCCGGCTAGGTATAGGGCGAAGACGATGGGCAAGAAGCGGCCCAACAGCATGGCCAAGCCCAACGTGATCTGCCACCAGGGCTCAGTCACCGTGAGACCTGCAAAAGCCGAGCCATTGTTGTTGGCCGCGGAGGTAAACGCGTAAAGCACTTCAGAGAGGCCGTGCGCATTGTCCGCTGTGCCCGGCGCGCCGAAGTTGGTTGCAGATAGCTCGACAAGCTTGCGCTGCGCCACGGAGGCTCCGACGCCCACGAGGACTAGAACCGGCATGGTGAGGATGTAGAGGCTGACTGCCGAAATTTCCTTGCGTCCAATCTTGTTGCCCATAAACTCCGGTGTGCGGCCTACCAGGAGACCACCGATGAACACTGCTAGGATGGCCACAATCAAGAGGCCATAGAGGCCAGTGCCCACACCGCCTGGAGCGATCTCACCCAGCAGCATGTTGAGGATGAGCAAGCCGCCGCCCAGCGGGGAATAGCTATCGTGCATGGAGTCCACCGCACCCGTCGAGGTACCCGTGGTGGACACGGCGAACAATGCCGAAGCGTCAATGCCAAGGCGCTGTTCGATACCTTCCATGTTGGCGCCTGCCAACTGGGAAGCACCACCGACGAGGGTGTGCTGTGCCCAGGTCACTAGGACAACCATCACGGTCCACAGACCACCGGCAACGCCGAGCAGCGTCCACGCGTGCTTCTGCGATTTAAGCATCACGCCGTACGTGCGAATCATGCAGAAAGAGATGACGAGCAGGGAGAAGATCTCCACCAGGTTGGTAAAGCCCGTTGGATTCTCAAACGGGTGCGCCGAGTTAGCTCCGAAGATGCCACCACCGTTGGTGCCCAGCAGCTTAATAGCTTCTTGGCTGGCCACAGGAGCACGGGAGATATCCACGCCAGAGTCAGTGACCAGGTTGGATCCAAAGGTTTGCATGGTTCCGCCAAGGATGAGCACGGTGGAGATAATGAGTGACAGGGGAAGCAGGATGCGAACCAGACCACGGGTGAGGTCCACCCAGAAGTTACCTATGAGCTTCTGACCATCCTGCGTTGCCGCCACGTCGCGCTGGTAACCCAGGTGGCCGATGCCACGGATCAACGCAACAGCCACGCACATGCCCACAGCAGCCGAGGCAAAGTTTTGTACGGTCAGGCCCAGCATCTGCGAAGCATTGGTCAGGGTGTCTTCGCCGGAATAGGACTGCCAGTTGGTGTTGGAAGTAAAGGGGCCCTTCCGGTTTTAGAGTGCGTTGATTTTGTCCTGTAGTTGTCCGGAGTGGATCAGGCTCCGCAAGATGTAGTGGTTGAGGTTTTTGAATCCTAGGGCGATGCCGCGTAGGTGTTCGAGTCTGCCGTTGATTGCCTCGACGGGGCCGTTGGAGGCACCGATATCGAAGTAGGCGAGCACATCTTTGCGTCGACGCCACAGGGTGCGTCCTAGTTGGGCGAGCTCTTCTAGGCCTTGTGGTAATCCTTTACGTAGGGTGTGGATGATGCGTTTCATGAGCTTTTTGCCTTCCGTTTTCTTCGGATGCGCGTACGCTGCGATCATGTCTTGGTAGAGCAGCCACGTTACTTCTAGGGCTACGTAGTCGTCATCGGTGGCCCACAGCATTTCTAAGCGTTGCTTTTGCCGCTCGGTGAGATAGTTCGTCCTGGTCAACAGGGTGCGCCGGTGCTTGTACAGTGGGTGCTCTTGGCGGCCGGGGCGCCCGGTGGTCTCACGTTGGAGTCGCTGTCGGCAACTGGTGAGCTTGTCGGCTGCTAGATGCACTACATGGAAAGGGTCCATGACTTTGTCTGCTTGTGGTAGTTGCTCTTCGACTGCGGTGGCATATCCGGTGAACCCATCCATGGTCACCACCTGTATCTGCTCCCGGAAGCTGGGGTCGCGCTCTTTAAGCCACCCGCTGAGCACGACGCCGGGCCTGCCTGGTCGCATGCCTAACAAACGTGCAGGCCCACGCCCGTCCACCAGCGGGGTGAGGTCAACCAGTATGGTCACCAGGTTTGATGCCTGGCCTGGTTTTCTGGTGTGTTTCCAGACATGTTCATCGACTCCAAGGACGCGAACTCCGTCTAGGTGGTGAGGGTCGCCGTAGACAAGCTGGCGGCAGGCATCCAGTGCGACCTGGTTGACCAGGTCCCAGCCCACGCCGAGTGCTTTGGCGGTAGCTGACACACTCATCCGATCAATAGCAAGGCGCTGCAAGATCCAGCGGGTGACCCGGTGGGTGAGCTTGGCGCCGTCATCAGCGCAAGCCAGAGATTCTTGGAAGATCTTCCTTTTACATGAGGTGGCTGTGCACTGGAATCTAGGGACTTTTATGTGCAGCCTGGTGGGGAATCCGACGACAGGAAGATCAACGAGTCGACGGGTGGTGTGGTCGCGCAGCTTGCCTGGCTGTCCGCAGTCCGGGCACACGCCGATAACGGCTACGGGCGTGGCCTCAATGATGGTCAGCGGTCCGGCATCGGCAGCACCGGTGATGGCAAGTCCGATTTCCGCGGTACGGCAAATGGTGTCGGCAACGAGGTTTCCAGTAGGCTTCACAGTACGGGTCCCTGGTGGGTTTAGATGGTTGTGTAGGAACTTTCATCTTCACACCAGGGACCCCTATATGTTGTGGTGACCCGCTGAACCCATCGTGTTCTACTTCACCCCGCTACGCACTCCAAAACCGGAAGAGCCAGTAAAGGAGGCCGCAGTGTTGAAGGCCATCCACGGCTCCACTGCGTCTTCGCGGGCGTTGCCAAAGCTTGGCAGCACTGCTTGGAGCCGCTGCACTGCGTAAAGAACCAAGACGGAGGCCAGGCTGAAGCCCAGCAGCGCACGAGTGTAGTTCTTGGCGTTATGGCCCCGGTTGGGGTCAACCCGCAAAATTCTGTATATGAGGCGCTCGACAGCCCAGTCTTTTTCAGAGGTATAGGTACGAGCCATCCAGTTACCAAGCGGCACATAAGCCGCCGCTAGAAGGGCAAAGAGGGCGAGGTACTGCGGTGCTACCGCCACAATGCTGGCGATCATGCGAAACGCTCCGGGTCAATAAGAGAAATGATGAGATAGGCCACGAGCGCGACAACAATAATGAGCCCGATAACCGCTGTGATGGTGTTCATGATTTACGCGTCTCCGTCCATAAACTCGTTGATGGCGGAGGGAGCGCTAAATGTAAGGACCACGATCACGATGACCAGAATGTCCAACATGTGGGAGAGACCCCCTTGGGTGAAAGCAATACAAGGTGTGCCCGGTGCCCCAGAGCATCGAGCGCCGGTGCTGGTGAGCACCTGCCGAGCATTGACGTTAGGCCCGCTCCCCCCTAGACCTACGGGTTATTTGCGGCATCTTTACACCCCTTGACCCCGATTTTTACGCTTTATTTACGGACTCCCTTACTTCCCTTCCGCTTTAGGGGAAATCAACGCATTCGTGATACGCGCCGTGCACAGTCTCCTCCCCTCGTCATCTGTAATGACGATCTCGTGGGAGCACAGCGTCTTACCCAGCTTGATAGCGGTGGCCGTCGCCGTGACCTGACCCGAGCGCCCGGAGGCGTGGTGCGTCGCGTTGATGTCCACGCCGACAGCGACCTTGCCCAGCGTCGAGGCGTGAATCACCGCCGCCCAGCTGCCGACGGCCTCAGCGATACAGGCCATCGCGCCGCCGTGAAGCAGCCCGAAGGATTGGGTGTTGCCCTCAACCGGCATGGTGGCCACCACCCGCTCGGCTGACTCTTCCAGGATTTCTACGCCCATCTTCTTGTCCAGCTCACCCAACTGAATCTTCCATACCTCTGCGGCCATGCCGTGCTCCTTACTTAATCCTAGAAATGTGACGCAGACTATACTAGCCTGTATTTACTGACCAACCGTTCGGAAACTAATGGAAAGGCCAAACTTTTCGCTATGACTGAAGCCCTCGTCCCCAGCTATCTCTCCGGCCAGTGGCTCACCCCGGACAACCCTTCACGCGTTGCGGACGTGCACGACGCCTCCACCGGGGATGTCGTCGCCCTAGTTAGCGCCGAAGGCCTCGACATCGCCGGCGCCATCGATTACGCCCGCAGCACCGGGCGCGAAGGGCTACAGAAGCTCACCTTCCACGAGCGCGCCCTCAAGCTCAAGGAGCTGGCGATCTATCTCCAAGATCACCGCGAAGAGCTCTACGAACTGGCCAACAAGGCCGGCGCTAACAAGCGCGATAATTTCGTCGATATCGACGGCGGCATTTCCACCATGTTCACCTTCTCCTCGAAGGGCCGCCGCGAGATGCCCAACTGCACCGTCATGCCGGATGGTGAGGCGGAGGTCTTTTCCAAGGACGGCTCCTTCATTGGCCGCCACATCTACACCTCCATCCCCGGCGTCGCGGTGCAGATCAACGCCTTCAACTTCCCCGTCTGGGGCATGCTGGAAAAGTTCGCCCCGGCTTTCATCGCGGGCGTGCCTTCCATTGTTAAGCCCGCTACGCCCACCGGCTACATCACCGCAGCCTGCGTGCGCCTCATGATCGATTCCGGAATTCTTCCGGAGGGCAGCCTGCAGCTCATCTCCGGCTCCACCCGCGACCTGCTAGATCACCTGGATTACCGCGATCACGTGGCCTTCACCGGCTCCGCCGACACCGCGAATACCCTGCGCGCACACCGCAACGTCATCGAGGGTGGCATCCAGTTCAGCGCGGAGGCGGACTCCCTCAATGCCGCCATCCTCGGCGCAGATGTTACCGCGGATTCCCCGGAATTCGATGCCTTCGTCAAGGCGGTCTTCGGCGAGATGACCTCGAAGGCGGGCCAGAAGTGTACAGCCATCCGCCGCGCCATCGTCCCGCATGCGCTTGTCGACGCCACCATCGAAGCCCTCAGCGCACGCCTGCGCGACAAGGTCGTCGTGGGCGATCCGCGTGATGCCTCCGCCACCATGGGCCCGCTGGTCTCCGCGGATCAGAAGCAGGACGTCGCGGAGGCCGTCGAGAAGCTCAAGGCAGGCGGCGGTGAGGTTGCCTACGGCGGAGAGGAGGCCGAGGGCGCCTTCTTTAACCCCACTATCCTGCGCTTTGCCGATAACCGTGCCCAGGCCGTCCACGACACCGAGGCCTTCGGCCCCGTCGTCTCCTTCCTGGGCTACGACTCCCCCGCCGAGGCTGTCGAGCTCGCCGCCCTGGGCTCCGGCTCATTGGTCGCTTCCGTCATTACGCATGACCCGCAGCTGGCACGCGAGTATGCTCTGGGCATCGCCGCCCACCACGGCCGCCTGCACTTCCTCGACCGCGATGACGCGAAGACCTCGACCGGCCACGGCTCTCCCCTCCCGCACCTCGTCCACGGTGGCCCGGGCCGCGCCGGCGGCGGCGAAGAACTGGGTGGCGTGCGCGGCATCCTGCACTACATGCAGCGCACCGCTATCCAGGGTACCCCGGATCATCTCACCGCCATCACGGGCCAGTGGCACCGCGGCGCGGCCGTGCAGCGCGTGACCCGCGCCGACGTGGAGAATGGCCAGGGCACCCACCCCTTCCGCAAGGACCTGGCCACGCTGCAGATTGGTGACCAATTCGCTTCCGACCTGCGCCACGTCTCCCTCGAGGAAATCCTCGAGTTCGCGGAGAAGACCGGCGATACCTTCTACGCCCACACGGACGAGGAGGCTGCAACAGCTAACCCCTTCTTCCCGCGCCGCGTCGCACACGGCTACCTGCTGGTCTCCTGGGCAGCCGGCCTCTTCGTGGAGCCTGCGCCGGGCCCGGTCCTGGCTAACTACGGCCTGGAGAACCTACGCTTCATCACACCGGTAACCTATGACGATTCCATCCGCGTGGAGCTGACCGCCAAGCGCATCACCCCGCGCGTGACCGATGACTACGGCGAGGTCTGCTGGGACGCCGTACTCTACAACCAGGAGGATGAGATTGTGGCGACCTACGATGTCCTCACCCTCGTGGAGAAGGTGAACACCACCTATGCCGAGGGCACAGTCTCGGCATAAAGATGACGTTGTGCGAGCCAAGTCACACATCGAAGGTTGGTTTCTTTTATCATTACTGTCATGAAAGAAACTAACTCAGTCACTGGCTCCGTCATCATCGTCGGCAGCGGCCTCGCCGGCATGGTCGCCGGCTATGAGGCCCTCAAGGGCGGCAAGCACGTCATCTTCCTGGAACAAGAAAACCGCAATAACCTAGGCGGCCAGGCCTTCTGGTCCCTCGGCGGGCTGTTTTATGTCGACTCCCCCGAGCAGAAGATGATGCGGGTCAAGGACTCCGAAGAGTTGGCCTGGCGCGACTGGGCCAACTCCGCAGACTATGACCCGGTGACCGAGGAGGACCGTCACGACTACTGGGGCAAGAAATGGGGACGCGAGTATGTGCGCTTCGCCGCCAATGAAAAGCGCGGCTACCTCAAGTCATTGGGCCTCAACGTCCTCCCCACCATCGGCTGGGCCGAGCGTGGTTCCGGCGATGCCTCCGGCCACGGCAATTCCGTCCCGCGCTTCCACCTCACCTGGGGCACGGGCCCAGAGGTTGTGCGTGTCTTCCGTGAGCCGCTCCTCAAGGCAGAAGAAAAAGGCCAGGTAGAATTCCACTTCCGCCACAGGGTGGACGAGCTCGTCGTCGACAACAACGACGCCGGCAATCCGCGGGTCGTCGGCGTGCGCGGCAGCGTCCTCTCCCCCACCAGCCAGGCGCGTGGTGAGGCGAGCCCGAGGGACGTCGTCAAGCACTTCGAGCTGCGCGGCTCCGCCGTGGTCATCGCCACCGGCGGCATCGGCGGCAACCTGGACAAGGTCCGCCGCATGTGGCCGACGCAGCGCTGGGGCGAGTGCCCGAAGGAACTAGTCACGGGCGTTCCAGCGCATGTCGACGGCCGCGGCATCGACATCGCGCAGCAGGCCGGTGCCTCCGTGGTCAACACCGACCGCATGTGGGCCTACACCGAAGGCATGACCAACTGGAATTCCATCTGGCCCGGCCACGGCATCCGCATCATCCCCGGCCCGTCGGCACTGTGGCTCGACGCCGAAGGCAACCGCCTGCCCACCAACCTCTTCCCCGGCACCGATAACCTGGCGGCCTTGGCCCACATTGGACAGACCGGGCACGGTTACTCCTGGTTCGTGCTCAACCAGGCCATCGTGGATAAGGAGTTCATTTTCTCCGGCTCGGAGCAGAACCCGGACCTGACGGACAAGGAGTTCAAGAAGCTCGCCGGCAAGCTAGGCCCTGGCACGCACGTGGCAGTCAAAGCTTTCATGGAAAACGGTATCGACTGGGTCGTGGAAGACAACCTGGAGGATCTCGTCGCCGGAATGAACCGCATATCACCGGAGGGCTCCCCTACCATAGATGTTGCCCACCTTAGGAGAGTCCTAGAGGATCGGGATTCCCAGCTGGACAACCCCTTCAGCAAAGATGCCCAGGTCAACTACATTCGTGTGGCCCGCGGCTTCCTCGGCGACAAACTCATCCGCGTGGCTCCCCCGCACCGCATCCTCGATGAGTCCAAAGGCCCGCTCATCGCGGTGCGCCTGAAGTTCCTCACCCGCAAGACACTCGGCGGCCTAGAGACCAACTTGGATGGCCAGTGCCTGAACCCCGATGGCACAGTTCTTCCTGGGCTGTACGCCTGCGGCGAGGCCTCCGGTTTTGGCGGCGGCGGTATGCACGGCAAGAATGCGCTAGAAGGCACCTTCCTGGGTGGTTGTATCCACTCGGGCAAGCGCGTGGGCGAAGCGTTGGCGCGCGAATAGCACGGTTTTCTAATACTGTCGGGCACTATGAACCTCGCCAGGAACGTCCGCATCGACGTGGAGAATCCCTTCTTCACCACGTCCCGCTTCGTCGCCGCCCCCGCCGAACTCACCGTGGGCGAAATGATGATCATCGTCCACGCTGCACTCGGCCTTGAGCCCTCTCATCCGGGAATCCTCGTGGGTGAGGAAGGCACGCCGATCGACGTCCTCACCATCATTGACCAAGACTTTTTCGAAACATTCCGGGAAGTAGCGCACTACCACCCCTCGGACGGCGCCTGGAGTATCAGCATCAGCGTGGCGGACACCTCACGCGTCGTCATGGGGCTGCCAGCCCTCATCGCCGGCGAGGGTCCTGATCTCATGAGTGAGCTGGGCAGTGCCGAGGCGATGTTCAAGGTGGTCCTCGACGTTCAAGCCACCATGGCCTACATGGCCGTGCCCACGGAAAGCATGGAGCGCATCTTCGCGCTCTTCCCCAACTACACCCTGGACCAAATCCATCAGCGCCTCACCACGTTCTTCCCGCCGGCAGTAGCACAGCGCCTGGCCACCATGGGCACGGAGGCCGCCAATCTGGAAGGCGGCACCAAGCCCGCGCTGCCTGGGGATCTCCCTCTTGATCCTTTCCGCTCCACTCCTTTCGAAGACATCCCGGTGCCGTCCTCGGAGATGCTGGAGGAATGGCGCGCGGAAATCCACGAGGCCTACCCGGAGCTGCGCCCCGACTACGAGCTGCCGGCGCTTGACGACGCCATCGCCGCCCACGTAGGCCAACGCGTGCGCGAATACCTCGAGGTCATCGAAGAATTTCCGCGCCTCACCGGGGCCGGCTACCTGAAGCAGGCGGCTGTCGCTCGCCTCAAGGAAGGCCTGAACAGCCCCAATGATTTTGATGATGTCAAGCGCGAGGACTACCACCAGCCGCTGCTGAACCTGCGCGGATTCCTCACGGACCTGGATTGGCTCAAGACCACGACGACGCAGATCAAGCTCACTAAAAATGGCCGCAAGGCCATGAGCGATCCGCTCTGGGCAACGCAGGTCATCATGAACAATATCCCTTATGCCTACGCGGAACCGGAGGGCATTCCTCAGCTCTCCTTCGAACTAGTCCATTTATTCCGTGGAGAGTGGGAGTTCAACCCAGAATACGACTACACGCACGCCATCACCCGCGATCTGCTGTTCACGCTCGGCGTCATCGAGGATGATTCCACATTCCCTGACATCACCGATGGGTGCGAGGGCTTCCTCGGCGAGATCATCGCCAAAGTGCGCCAGGAGCTGAACCAAGAGCTGGATTAGCCCTGGTTCAGCCCCCCTCCAGGCCGCATGCCGCTGCCTACAACTACCGCGAACAACTCACAACAACCTCGAAACAACTACAAACAACCAGCAATAACCCTTTTGAACTGCGCTTTTCCAACCGATAGGAGCGCTAAACCAGACACAGTTGTTGGCAAAGTTGTTTAAGAGTTGTTTTTCGCGACACTCAAGCCTCAGAAAAACAACTTCCTGGGGAAATGTACAATAAGAACATGGACTCAACAGTTCCCGAGCTTGATTTTCTCCCCGCCCACGTCCGCGATGCCCTGGATGCAATCTGGGCCGGGGCGAAGGCCGACGCGGTGGAATCAGAGGTCCTCGAATTCAAAGAGGACCCCGCCGCCCGCCAGATGGGCGCTCGCCGCAGCGGGAATCCGGACGGCGACATCATTGAAAAACTTATCGACGAGTCCGTGTGCTTTGCTAACGGCGACACCGGTTCTGGGCACATTGTCCTCGGTGTCGCCGACAAGACACCCGGCCCCGCAGGTTTCTCGGGAACGGCAATGGATCCGGGAAGGATCGAGAAGAAAGTTTTCCACGGAACAGAGCCCAATCTGAGGGTTGAAGCGACCGAATTCGACTACCGCGGCTGCCGCCTTGTTCTTGTTCGCATCCCGGAAGCCCTGTCCTTCTATCGTCGCAAGAAGGGGCAGGCTTCCCGCCGCGTGGGAACAGATTGCACCCCCGTCCCCGAAGAGCTACGTCGCGCTATTTCACGTGTGCGCGCCAACCCCGACTTTTCCAACTCCCTGTCCCAGAAGGCCACACAAGACATCGATCTTGCGTCACTCAACGAAGCGCGACGACTCCTCCAGGTAAAGCGCAGCCGCTCGGGCGAAAGCGCACACGCACCCGAGACGACCACGGGCCTCCTCCGCGAGTTGGGACTTATCGACGAGGCTGGCCGGCTCAAGCGTGCCGGCGAAATTCTCCTGCTCCCACCAGAGGTTCCCCAGGTGATAATCCGCCACCTGTGGCGCCCGATGGTGGGCGCCGACCCGCAAGTTACTGAAATTTCTGCACCGCTTATCCAGGCACTCCCCCAAGTCCGCCGCCTCATCGCTGAGCGCGGCGACGAAGAGGTCGAACGCGTCCAGCTGGATAACGGTCAAGAATTCGCCATTCCTCGCTTCCCGTCGCAGGCCGTGGATGAAGCCGTCACCAATGCGGTTATTCACCGCGATTGGCAGCTCTCCCGCCCCATCGTCATTGAGCAATCACCCCGGACCCTGAAGATATTCTCACCCGGGCCGCTACCCGTGGGCGTGGAACCCCATCGTCTCCTCACTACTCAGTCCATTCCTCGCAATCCGCGTCTGATGGCAAGCATGCGCATGCTTGGCCTCGCGGAGGAGTCTTCTCGCGGTTTTGACCGCATGTGGGCCGCGATGTTGTCCACTGGTCGTGAGATTCCACAGGTTGATGCCACCGACACTGATGTGGAGGTCATCATGTCCGCAGGAAAGCCAGATGTCGATTTCGTTCGATGCCTACAGCGCCTGGCGGACGTCAAGGGAGCCCAACTCATCGGCAACCTTAATACCCTCCTCACACTGAAGCACTTGTGGGAAGCTCCGCTTATCACCGCCGACCAGATAAAGAAAAAGACTCAAACTTCCGACATCGAAATGGAGGAACTCGTGGCGGTCCTCGAGGAAAAGGACCTGTTGACAAAGGTAAGGGATGCCAAAGAATGGGTGCTGAGCGACTTCGCGCGTAAGGCAATGGGCAAGGAATCCCCGGGGGATCTATCTACTGTCAGCGTCCAGGAGTGGATAGAGGAACGCCTGAAGTCCGGTGAGTCTTTACGTTCTTCCGAACTTGCTGAAGACACTGGACTCAGCCGAACTGAAGTCACCAATATCCTGCGCCACCTGCGCACTCTCGGCCGCGCCATCATCGACCTGCCGGACCACAGCGCGGCCCAAACACCCGCTGGATCGCCCCGTAGGCGAAAACCTTAGACAACGACAAACAACCCACAACAACCTCGAAACAACTGCAAACAACCAGCAACAACCTGCCTGACCTGCTTTTTCACAACAAAGGGGAGCTCTAAACTAGACACAGTTGTTGGCAAAGTTGTTTAAGAGTTGTTTTTCGCGACACTCAAGCCTCAGAAAAACAACTTCCTGGGAAATGGATACCGAAGAGAGGTGAACCAGGCAAGGGATTTTTTGAAAATCCACGCTCGAGGGAATGCGCACGTCCATGTTTTGGACTCAAAGAAGGAGCGCCAAACCCGCATCTGACGCCCCGAAAATTACATATGGCTACTTAATAGAAGATAGCTTTTACTAATGGCATGGACCGTGACACGCGCAAGGCCGCGGTCATGGATTTAGCCGATGAGCTGGGGAATTTAGTCGCGGTCTCCCCCGCCCTGGAGGAACAGCTCGGCGTGGGCCTTCCCCGCTTAGTCCGCACCATCATCGGGTTGGACGAATCCGCGGCGCGTTCCGCGTTTGCGGACATGATGGACGGCGCACGCCTGAACTCGGTGCAGCTGGCCTTCATGAACCAGATCATCGGCGGGTTAGTCCACAACGGAATCGTCACTGTCGCGGAGCTCTTTGAGAGCACCTTACGACAACTATAGTTCCCCCTTCGACGCCTTTGACGGCAACGTGGCCACCATCCATGACATCAAGGAGCGCCTAGAGCGCGCATTGAACACAGCGTGGATGAGGTGCCCCTAAGACCGTTCCTGAGGCACCTCAGAGGCGGTGCCGGAGTAACCGCAGGAACGGCGCTTTCTTGGGGCGAGTTACTTCACAACGAGGTTGACCATGCGGCCCGGAACGTAAATCTCCTTGACCACGTTCTTGCCAGCGGTGAGTTCCGCAATGCGCTCATCGTCCTTGGCAATGCCCACGACGGTGGCTTGGTCGGCGTCGGCAGGCACCATGACGCGGGCCTTGACCTTGCCGTTGATCTGCACCGGAACCTCGATCTCATCATCAACCAGGTACTTCTCGTCGAACTCCGGGAAGGCCTCGTAGGTCACGGTCTCATCGTGACCAAAGCGCTTCCACAGTTCCTCCGCGATGTGCGGGGCAACAGGGGAGACCAGCTGGGCCAAGGGCTCCACAGCGGCGCGCGGAGCGCCCTTCGGGTAGGCCTTGGTCAGGTAGTTCACGTACTCGATGAGCTTGGCCACCACGGTGTTCAGGCGCAGGTTCTCGTAGTCATCGCGTACGCCGGCGATGGTGCGGTTGAGGTGCTTCAGGTCATCGTCGGAAAGCTCCGCGTCCGTCGTGCACAGCTCGCCGGAGTTCTCATCGATAGCCAGGCGCCACAGGCGCTGGAGGAAGCGCTGCGCACCGACGACGTCCTTTGTTGCCCACGGGCGGGAGGTATCCAGCGGGCCCATCGACATCTCGTACACACGCAGGGTATCGGCACCGTACTCGTTGCAGATGTCATCCGGGGCCACGGAGTTCTTCAGGGACTTGCCCATCTTGCCGTACTCCTGGTTGACCTCTTCATCCCCGTAGTAGAACGCGCCATCGCGTTCTACTACCTCGGCGGCCGGGACGTAGACGCCACGGGAATCGGTGTAGGCGTAGGCCTGGATGTAGCCCTGGTTGTACAGGCGGCGGTAGGGCTCCTTGGAGCTCACGTAGCCCAGGTCGAAGAGAACCTTGTGCCAGAAGCGCGAGTAGAGCAGGTGCAGCACAGCGTGCTCAACGCCACCGACGTAGAGGTCTACGCCGCCCGGATCGTTGGCGCCGTGCTCTTCTGTGCGCGGGCCCGTCCAGTAGCGCTCGTTCTCCAGATCGCAGAAGACTTCATCGTTCGTCGGATCGATGTAGCGCAGCTGGTACCAGGAAGAACCTGCCCACTGCGGCATGACGTTGGTGTCGCGGTAGTAGGTCTTCGGGCCATCGCCTAGGTCGAGCTCCACCTCAACCCACTCGCGGGCCTTGGCCAGCGGCGGCTGCGGGGAGGAATCGGCATCATCTGGGTCGAATGACACCGGCTTGTAGTCTTCTACCTCCGGCAGCTCAATGGGCAGCATCGACTCCGGCAGCGGGTAGGCCTGACCGGCCTCGTCATAGACGATGGGGAAGGGCTCGCCCCAGTAGCGCTGGCGGGCAAACAGCCAGTCACGCAGCTTGTACTGGATCTTCTCGCGGCCCACGCCCTGCTCCTCCAGCCACGGGATGATGGCGGCGATGGCCTCGTCCTTGGACATACCGTTGATGTCCAGGGAATCGTTGGCGGAGTTCACGGCCTTGCCGGACTCGGTATAGGCCTCCTTGGTGATGTCGCCGCCAGCGACGACCTCCGTAATGGGCAGGCCAAAGACGGTGGCGAACTCGTAGTCACGGGTATCGTGCGCCGGGACCGCCATGATGGCGCCGGTGCCGTAGCCGGTCAGGACGTAGTCCGCGATGAAGATCGGGACCTGCTTGCCGTTGACCGGGTTGGTGGCATAGGTGCCCAGGAAGACGCCGGTCTTTTCCTTGTTCTCTTGGCGCTCCAGGTCAGACTTCGCGGCGATGGAAGCACGGTAGGCCTCCACAGCCTCCTTCGGATCATCGTGGCCGAAGGTCCAGCGCTCGTCGACATCATCCTCGTATGGGATGGGGGAGAGGAGGGCGTCGACAAGCTCGTGCTCCGGGGCCAGCACCACGTACTCCGCGCCGAACAGGGTATCCGGGCGGGTGGTGAAGACGTCGATGTCGTAGCCCTCAGCGTGGAAGGTGACCTCCGCGCCGCGGGAGCGGCCAATCCAGTTGCGCTGCATGGACTTGACCTTCTCCGGCCAATCCAGAAGCTCCAGGTCATCGAGCAGACGGTCGGAGTAGGCGGTAATGCGCATCATCCACTGGCGCAGGTTCTTGCGGAAGACCGGGAAATTACCGCGCTCGGACTTGCCCTCCGCGGTGACCTCCTCGTTGGCCAACACCGTGCCCAGGCCCGGGCACCAGTTCACGGTGGAGTTGGACAGGTAGACCAGACGGAACTCATCGAGCGCCTTGCGCTGCTCTTCCTTGCTCAGATCCGCGTAGTAGCGACCATCCTTGGTGGTGCGCTTGCCCACCTCAAGTTCCTTGATGAGCTCAGAAATCGGGCGTGCCTTCTGCTGCTCCTCATCAAACCAGGAGTTATAAATCTGCAGGAAAATCCACTGCGTCCACTTATAAAACTCCGGGTCAGTCGAAGCCACCGAGCGGCGCGGATCGTGGCCCAGCCCCAGCATGCCCAGCTGGCGGCGCATATTGTTGATATTCGCCTCCGTGGTGGTGCGCGGGTGCGTACCAGTCTGGATGGCGTACTGCTCAGCCGGCAGGCCAAAGGCGTCATAACCCAGCGTGTGCAGGACGTTCTTGCCCAGCATGCGGTTAAAGCGGGCATAAGTATCCGTGGCGATATAACCCAGCGGGTGGCCTACGTGAAGGCCCGCGCCGGAGGGGTAGGGGAACATGTCCTGAATGTTCATCTTCTCCGCGGGAAGTTCCTTACCGTCCTCCGCGAGCGGCCCAACTGGGTTCGGCGCATTAAAGGTGCCGTTATCCTTCCAGTACTGCTGCCAGGCACTTTCAATCTGCGCGGCGAGCTCCGGCGTGTAGCGGTGGGTGGTGTTATCGCTCGGGTTAGTCATGGTTAGACAGTGTAGTCACCGCACGGACATCTCCCCAGTTAGACCCAGCTAGGCCGCAATTCCGTTCCGCAGCGCGGCCACGCAACTGACGACGCCCCCCTTGTCCCCTCTAAGCTCTGCCACTAAAATCACCATTGTTCTACTGTTCTACATTTAACTTTTTACAGTCACCAGCCAATAAGGAAAGGCGGTTGGAGCAATGACCAACATTTCTTTGCGCGAACTCAACCAGCGTTCTGGCCACATCGTTCGCGAAGTTGCCGCTACAGGTCAAAGCGTGGTCATCACCGACCGCAATCGGCCCATTGCTCGCGTTGTTCCCATTTCATCTCTAGATAGCCCCGTGGAGCAGTTAGTAGCTGCCGGAATCCTGAGCCACAACCCGAAGCCTTACTCACAGCCAAGCACCACAGACTATCTGCCTTCCGGGACAGACGTTGTATCGCTACTGGATAGGGAAGACCGCTTGTGATGATCTACGTCGATACTTCGGCACTAGCGAAGTTGGCCTTGCCCGAGCGCGAAAGCTCCGAAGTCGCTGCACTCCTTGAAGGCCAGCAACTGTTTTCTTCTGCACTCATTGACATCGAGTTATCTAAAGTGTGGCAGCGCAGTGGCCTCACCGGCGCCGGTTACCGGAAGTTCACGGAGGGGGTCTCCAAAGTTGGCATCAGCGATGAGGTCATTCGTCGAGCTTGCTCGCTGACCGGCGTTCGCTCCCTGGATGCCATCCACCTGGCGAGCGCCTGTCTTCTCCGCGACGCTGGCCTCACCCTGACCTTTTTCACCTACGACAAACAGCTCCACGCCGCTGCCCAGTCTCAAGGTTTTGCTGTCTTTCCCTCGCCACAGTGACGACCACCAATACAAGTCTTGGGGGTACCTCTACGTCGTCTTCACTACCAACCCGACTTAGGCCAAATTGGTGCGGAACAACTCCACCCCGCCGTCGAAAAATGCAAGGTAGCAGCGTCAAGAGTGACGTTGCGGCACCTGCCCGATGACCTAAGTCGGGACACAACGACCGTTCCCGTAGAACACTGTACGCATCTTCGCGAAGCGGATTACCTTCTTTGCTCCCCTCGCAGCGCGCAACGTCTGCGCGCCTCCATCGACCTGCAGGAGGCGTCTGACAAAAGGCAGCGGTCTCAAGCAAGTCGGTGCTCACCCACCCCATGACCCAAGTCGGGACCAGTAAAAGTCCTGGGGTAGCCCTACATCGTCTTCACTACTAAACCTTCTTCACCACAGCAGGCTTCAGCTTCATCGCGCCAAAACCATCAATCCGGCAATCAATGTTGTGGTCTTCCTGGCCGGTGCCGGCGTCGAAGTTCAGGCGGATGCCGCGCACCTTCGTGCCGGCCTTCAGCGGCTGCTGCGCGCCCTTGACCTTAAGGGTTTTGGTGATGGTGACCGTGTCGCCGTCAGCAAGCGCGTTGCCCACGGAGTCGACGATGGTCGGTTCGCTTCCTTCCGCGGCCGAAGCATCAGCAGAGTCGGCGGAGAACTCGTGCGCACACTCCGGACAGACGATAAGCGGCGGCATTTCGTAGGTGTACTCAGAGGAGCATTCGGGGCAGGGCGGCAGAGTTGCGGCCGAAGTATCAGACATAGGAAAAAGTTTAGCCTGCGTAGCGCGAAAAGATGATCCTTCTCTCATTCCTTTGATTGATACCCCAGTGGGGTATAGGCTTGGGTCAACATAATCGGACCCATTCGGAAGACTTATGAAACGCCTCATCGCCCTCACCACTGCCTGCGCCGCAGCCATCACCCTGTCCTCTTGCTCTACTGACAGCCCCGTACCGAGTGAAGCCTCGAAAAGCGCCGCTTCCAGCACCGACATCCAACAGGTGCCTGCCGAGGAGATCCTCGCCGAGTTCGATCTCGAAGGGTTGGATGGCCAGGAAATCGTGGACAAGCTGGACCGCCAGTCCAAGGACGAGCGCAATAGCGATCTCCTCGCATCCGTGCGCCCGAACGAGCTCATCCTCGCTACTGAACAGGGTCAGGCCTCCCTGCCGCTGCCGGAGGACAAGTTCTACCTCTCTATTGCGCCGTACCTCTCCCGTACGCACGACTGCTTCAACCACTCCCTGACCACCTGCACCGGTGAGCTCAGCCAGGAAGACATCCACGTCACCATCACGGATGATGAAGGAAACGAGCTGGTCAACGAGGACACGACGACGTTCGACAACGGCTTCATTGGCTACTGGCTGCCGGCCGACAAGAAGGGCACCATCACCATCGAACAGGACGGCAAGACCGGCGAGGTTCCCCTGGATACCTCTGACGAAGGCGGTACCTGCGTGACCACGCTGCAGATGGCATAATCTGCCCATTCACTCACCACGGTGAATCCCACCTCCTGGGGTTCACCGTTTGTCGTTTTTATGGTGTCCACGCAGTGCTTGCCGACGTCAACAGTGTTCTGGGCAAGTCCCCATACGGCCACTCCCTGAAGAAATCTCCGAGCAGGCAATTGACCACAACAAGTCCGCTGGTGTCGTCCACTCTGTTCCTTTTAGCCACGCCACCCCGTCGGCGCCGGCTTCTTGGGCGCAGGCGTTGTGGCTGCCCTGCTCGGCGCCATCGCCGCATTCCTGCAGTCTGTCGGCGTGGTCAAGGCTGACTTCTCCGCTCTGCAGAAGATGTTCCGCTAAGCACTACAGCACTATGCACTAAAGGATGCGCTGAGCATTCAGCCCCCACGTAGGCCCTCCGCTTCGGAAGCGGAGGGCCTACTGCGCTTACTGGGAGGACTCCTCTAGGCAGTCATACAGGAAGTCCATCAAGGTCGTAGCGTCATCGGATCGGAACAGTTCATCGAGGGCAAGGTTGAATTCCAGCCTTCTCGCATTAGGGATATTAAGTGCTGCGTAGCCATTGCTCATCAAGAGGCCTGACGCCACAAGCCGTGCGGTTCGCTTGTTTCCATCGAAGTAAAACTGGCTACGCGTGGCAGAGCAGAAATAGGCCAACGCTTGCTCGACTGGGTTTTCAAGACCTTGAAGGGAGACCAGCAAATCGGCATGAGCTTCACCCAATTCATCAGCAGGGTCGAAAGGGATGAACCCGCCATCCATGAGCCGCACTCCACCGCCATCTCCCTCCACATGGCCTTCACCACGGAAAAGACCAGCGTCCAGGGCCTCGTTCCTTGCTAGCACGGCATGGAGTGCGTTACTGGTGGCTTTATCCACCGCACATTCCTCTTTGAGGACCAGCTCATGGAGCAGGTTGAAAGCTTCTGACAAGTCCAAGATCTGTTGCTGTTCAGCAAGCGCCTTTCCACCCACCGTGACGCCATCGAGCAACGTACGGACTTCTGGGAGGGTGAACGTGTTTCCTTCCAGCGCGGCAGCGTTCCACACCAAGTCAGGAAGTTGCTTGGTTAGTCGAAATAACGCACGGTCGGTCCCCAACTCCGAAACCTGCGGCCGCTCATGGTACTCCCAGCTCACGCGGCTCGTCGCTCTTCTCATCACCTATGCCCCTCCCACATAGTTTTCAGCGCGCACATCAATAGCAAGCTGGTGCGGTGACACGTAGTGTATTCCTGATTCTTTTGTTGCGCCCGTGAGCTCTTCACCAGCGACAGGCACGAGGGTGATTCCTCCGGATACGTGCTCAGCACTCGCGCGAATCCGAGTGGGCAACGAGGGCACGATGTCTGCTGGATTTGTGCACCAGATCAATGTTGATTGAGGTTCTTCTTCACCTGCGATCTGCCCCGCGACTCGTTGCGCTGCAAAAGCACCCGACATCGCCCAAGTTTGCCCACTCGCATCAACCGCTGAAGCAATCGTTATGGGATTTGACGGTAAGAAGTGGAGAGCCCCGTGGCGGCCATATGGGTTGGAGGCCCACGCGGCCCGTTCCATGAGAGCCCGGTAGCTACCGCCGCCGGCCGGAGCGTCACCCCACTGCACAAAGCGGTCAATCCAGGCTTTAACGTCCGGCTCCTCACTGGCGAGTTCCCCAAGAAGCACTCGGGCGGCTGTCGCGGCCGCGGCATCACTCATGCGGTGTACCTGTACGGAAACCTCGTATCCGAGCACGCGCATTACCTTGGCCAACCCGGCCAAACTCGGTTGAGCTGCCCCACGCAACCACAGATTGAGCGTATTTCGTGACACTCCCGAGCGCCGCGAGATTTCGCTAAGGCTCAGCGGGCTTTTCTTGAGGAGTTGTAATGGGTCCATAGCCCCACTATAGCCAGCTGTCCTATGCTTAGGACACCTGTCCTACCGTTAGGACAATCAAGCCCTCTACCAGCGACATGGCAACAGCACCCCACGGTGTCCTATGATGAAAAAAATGAGCGCGGAGATCTATTCACTTCCCACAACGCCGTTGGTCACCACTGATTTCATCGAACAGGGCCCCCGGATTTCACTGCGCCGGGGAAGCAACATCCTCATGCTTCAGCTGCCCGCTACGTACCCCGAAGCGGAGCTGACGGATCCGCGGTGGGTGGTCAAGTCCCATTTCATCGATCGCCCCCACTCGGTGCGCGAATTCGCCACCGACGAGCCGCTGGAAGTCGGCATCCCTGGGCCGTTCACCCGCATCGAGGTCACCCTGCACGATGGGGATGAGGACCTCATCGAAACCATCACCTTCACCGGCATCACCGAGGACGCGCCCTTCATCGTCTATGACCGCACCACGCTTATCGCGCCGCAGGGCACCCTCAAAGACGCTAAGCCGCTCGGCATCTGGGCCGGCTGGGAAGTGGGCCCACTGCCGGATCAGGTCAGGGTGCCGCAGAGGGAACCGGTTGACGTCGCCAAGCACGGCGATTTTGAGTGGGACTTTGACGTCGCCATCCTGCCCAACGCCCGTGGCCTCGACAACGAGCCCGTGTTCACCAAGTCCCCGCGCGTGCATCTCATCACGGAAGGGGAGTGGCGCATCGATCTCACCTATGCGCCCCTCGGCGGCGAGCAAGAGGAGATTTCGGAGCAGACCTTCGACGCGGGCATCGCCGAGCCTTTCCCGGGTGACCTCTACGAAGACCCGTGGGTGGGCCGCTACAAGGTGTCGCTCTGGCACGACGAGGAGCTTGTCGACGTCCGCTTCATCTCCCTCGCCGAGGGCCTCCACATGCGCGCCACCAACGACGGTCCGCGCGGCATGGATTTCCGCATCATCGATGCTCTCGGCGCGCACTCGGCCTTCAGCTACACGTTGGCTTCCCCGCCGAAGAAGCCCATCGCGTTGGAGAAGGGCCTGCGCACCTTCGAGGACACCGAAGTCTCGCGCCGCGAGGTCGTGGCCAGCGAGGCCGGCTATGAACTGGAATTCGATGTCTGGCCCGAGGCCCTGTTCAGCCGCGTCAAGCGCATCGGCCTAGAGCCCACCGAGCACTCCGATAAGCCGGTGATTTTTGCCGGCCAGCTCGATCAGGACGACATGTTCACCGTCCACTCGCCGCGCCCGCTGCCGCTGGCGAAGTTCGTCACCATCGATGGCCGGCAGAAAATCAAGGAGCTGGCGCGCACCTCGAAGACAACGCAGGCGGTCACCAGCCTCGCCGTTCCCAACGCCGCGCTGGCCAACGCCGTGCGCAAGCAGCCCTCTGCCGAACTTTTCCTCATGTGGTCCACGCTGTCCTACGAGGACTACCTGGATTCGCTCCCGGCGGAGGAGCGCGCGGCCCACGAGTCCCGCAGCTTGGAGCGGCGCATCGTCGAGTACGAGGCTTCCGCATCCACCAGCTTGATCTATGCGGCGCTGGCCACCGTCCGCAAGTCCCCGTTCGTCAGCCGCGGCCTACTCAACGGCGATGAGATTATCATCGAGCAGAACGCAGAACCGCAGGCAGATTTAGTGGGCTGGGCCTGGCCATTGGCCGAGCCCACCGTAGCGCCCACCCAACTCACGCCCACCGAAGAGGGGTTTGAACTGCCCGCGGAGCTTGCTGAGCATGGCTCGCTGCTTGTCGACGTCCGCGAACTCCGCGCCTCCTCCAACCTCGCCGCCCCTGCACGCCCCTCCAGCGCCTCCATCGTGATCACGCCGGAAGGCTCTCCCGCAGCTCTGGCCTCAAAGGATTGGACTCCGGAACAGCTCTGGGGCACCTTCCGCGCCCTTCACGTGCTTTCACAGCGCAGCCCGAACCCGAAGCTGCAGGCGATGTTCGACAGCACCATTGATCGCCTGCGCGCCCAACCGGAAGCTGCACTCCACGCCCTGGCGCGCACTGGCGTTAGCGTGAACCAGCAGGCCCGCTCGCTCGCGCGCACGCGCTTGTTCCACTCCCCGCTGGAGCCCACTGCCGAATCCGGCGTCGATAGCTACCTGGATCTCCTCCTCGATCCCTCCGCCAGCGAGAACCCCGAGCTCACCGCCGTGCGCGAGTCCGGCGCTGATGGACTGACCCGCCCGATGCTACTCAATGCTGCGACCATTCACAGCCCCACACCGCCCGTCGATGACCCGATGGGGGAGGCCGGCCGCGTCGCCGCGCTGCGCGAGTGCTTTGCCAACAACGGCGCCCTCGATGCGCTGGGCACCATCGAGCACCTGCGCAAGGACGCCACGGCACTGGCCTCGCTGGTGCAAAACGCGGGCGTTGACATGTCCGTCAACCACACCCTCATCGCGTTGGGCGCCTTTGCCAGCGGAAACACCGCCGACGAGCTCAATGCAGCGGCCTGGATGCCCTATATTTCCTATGCCTTCGCCCTAGCCTCCCGCGCTGCGGCGAATGACATCATCATGGAAAGCCCGCTGCTCAAGGAGGACATGCCCATGCTTGCCGACGTCCTCCCCCTCGCCCCCCGCCTCTTCTTCTACGACCTCGTGACTGCGGAGGCGCTCTTCCACGATCGCGACCTGTAAGCCCGTGAGGTGTGCCACAATGGGTGAGCATGAAGGTTATCTCCACGAACGTCGCTGTCCGCCGCCCCGAGCCGCACGGGCGGCACGAGTACACGGGCATCGATAAGCAGCCACGCCCCCTCCTGGATCTGGAAATACCCGGGCCCAACTACGGTGACGGCTCTGGCGTGGTGGGGGATTCCATCGGTGACCACGCCCACCACGGCGGCGCTGAGAAGGCCGTGTATGCGGTGGCCCGTGAGGAGCTCGATTACTGGGAGGGCACGCTCAACCGCGTGCTGCGTGATGGCTACTTCGGGGAGAACCTCACCACCGAAGGGATTTCTTGGTCGAATATGCTGATCAACCAGCAGATTCAGGTGGGGGAGTGCGTGCTTGAAGTGTCTATCCCGCGCACGCCTTGTGCCACCTTCTCCGGCTGGATGGACGAGCCCGGTTGGCTCAAGTCCTTCACGGAGCGCGGTGATTGCGGTTCCTACCTGCGCATCATCGAACCCGGCCGCATCACTCCTGGCGATGAAATTACGCTTATCGGCCGCCCCGACCATGACATCACCATGGGCATGGCCTTCGCGGCCAAGATGGGGGACAAGGAGCTAGCCCGGCGCGTCGTGGACGCCGGCTGCCTTGCCGCAGTCCACCACGATCAGCTGGTTAAGCGCCTGCAGCCCCGCGGTTAGCTAGCCATTCATAGGTTGTCGCTTGTGAACCGCGCGTGCCATCCATACGCACGAATCGTGCCTTCACCAGTGACTTCAGCGCATATCGGACCTGCGCTCGAGTAAGGTTTGTGGCTGTTTCTATTTCGCCGATAGACAGCGGTTGTGCCGCCGTACGCAGCGCCTCCGCTACGCGCGGGGCGTTAACACCCAGGCGTTCCAAGGTCACTGGTGCATCCACTCGTCGTTCCGGGCCGGTGCCTGATTCCTCCTTGCGTAGTGGCTCCCAGATACGGGCCTCTCCACGAGTGTCCGGCCGCCACATTTTCACCGTAAATTGCACGCCAGAATCTATCAGGTCAGGCTCCGGTAGTCCTTGCTCTCGCGCGGCATCCAGCATGAGCTGCACGCCGCCGCCTTCGCCCTCAATAACAAAAGAGGCATCGTCTGCTTTGAGATATCGGCACAGTCTATAGAGCCGCTGGTTAATCTCCTGGCGCGCCAGATCTCTCGACTTGAGCTGTTCAACCGTCAGATCCCGTAGGCCTCCTGGACTGGAGATAACCATCTTGTCCGGCAGTAGGCGGACATCAATCGATTTACCCGCACCCAACGTATTTGGCCCAAGATCACGGTGCACCAATGCATTAGCCACGGCCTCTCGAATGGCCGGAAGGGGAAGTTCAGGAACTTCCACCATTGATCCGTCCTCTCGATATCGCCGTACGGCGGCTAAACGTTGCCTTACCCATCCCATTACCGAGTTCAACAGCACCGGAACGGGCCCCTCAAAGGTCTCCAACCCCAGCACTCGCCCGTGCTTCGAACCATTTGGTAGCCTTTGCGCCACCGTTACTGCTAAGGAGGGAAAATGTCCTTGGGGATAGAAACCCAGCGCATACAGGCCAGCAAGGGTCAGCTCTCCAGTCGCGGTTGTCACCGCTAGCGCCCGTAAGACGTCCTCATCTTGAGTAAGTCCCGATAGTCGCCGATTCATTCTCCGCGCCTGAACCAAGAAATCTTGCACCACGTCGCTATCTAGGTCTGCAAGGCTCGTGCCTTCCACAATCGTCGTGTCATAGGACACTGCCTCTTCGGCATGCAGCTTTGCCACGTCCATCATGCGCAGCTCCGAGGCACTCATACGGTAGTCCCCATCAGCCATTCGAAGATACGCTTCTCCCCTGTAGATAGCAGGCTTATCAATAATCGGAAGACCCGTAACCTCCGCAATCACGACATGCGTGCCATCTATTGCCACACTGTCGGTATGCACTGTGACTGGAGGGGTGATGGCATGACGCGCCTGCGAGGCCAGAGCAGCCTCCATCTCCGAAGGATTCTCAATGCCAGTGACAATGAAGCCTTCTTTCTCATTGACACCGAGAATGATAAGGCCGCCACTCGGCATGTTTGCGAACGCGCACAATGTCTGCGGTAGAGAGTCCGGAATGCCCCCTTGAGCGGTTTTGACCTCGACTGTTGTTGAATCACCGCCGCGCAACTCAAGCTCAGCCAATAGCTCTCTCAGCTGATTCTCGGACCAATTGTTCACGATGAATACCCGCCCTCAATGTTAACAATGACGGCTCAATGCTAACTTCATTCCTCTTCAATGACAAGAGTTCTCATTGATCTTCCCATTGAGGTGTCATTGACATTCTCATTGAGGCCAAATTATGGCCCTGAAACCCCGTATGTTTAAGCTTTATCTAGCGCATAAACCGCAATGAGTGGTTGGATAAGAGTTATCCAACCACTCATTTGCTGTCTGACGAATGGATAGCCTCTACAAGCCTCACTACGTTACCGAGAGCTGGATCCCCGAATCAGGCTCCGGCACTCCCCGGCGCGATAAGGCCGGAGGCCCTTTTTAGGTCTATGTCCCTGACCATCTTGTAAGTAAGGCATGGAGTTTTCCCCAGAGCTCACCAGCCGGGCAGCACGTATCGAGCGAGAGATCTTGGATCTCAACCGTCATGCTGCTTCTGGCCAGTTGGAGTCTGTGGCCCGCTTACTCATGCGTTCTGAGGCGATTTCTTCCTCACGCATTGAAGGTATTGCGCCCAACGTCGACAAGGTTGTCCTCGCGGAACTCGCCCAAAAGGAGGAAGTCCGCGGCTTTAAGGAAAGCGCGGAAGAGGTTGCGCGTAACCTCACCGTTCTGTGTTCCATTGAGAAGAGCTTTGCCACCGAACCAACATCTCCATCGGCCTTCTTGAAAAGCTCCAAAGAGAGTTGATGGGGGAGAAGGGCTCTATCCCCACTGGTCTCCGCACTATTCAAAACTGGATTGGTGGAAGTAACCACACACCCATTGGGGCCGAGTTCATCCCAGCGCCCCCAGGCCTAGTCCATGACCTCGTGGACGACTTATGTCTTTACCTCGATGGCGCTTCGCACGGTGCTCTCATCCAGGCCGCGATTGCTCACGCTCAATTCGAAACGATTCACCCATTTGCAGATGGCAACGGCCGTGTGGGCCGTGCTCTCATTCATGGGATTCTTCTGCGTCGCGGACTTACTGAATACACCATTCTGCCGGTATGCCTCGTCCTCGGTACGTGGTCCAAATCGAAAGCTACCTGCCTTTTCGCACCATCAAGCGTGGGAAAATCCTCACCATGAAGCGCACGTATAAGTGGGAGCATGTCGAGATTCCCCTCATCCGGAACTAGGCCGCAGTTCATTTTTTAAGAGCCGGTTTGACCGCTTCCGGAGTGCAATACGGCGATGGATACGAGGCCACGTGGGAGCTGCGCGCCGCGGAGAACTGGGTGACTGAACGTGTGTCGGTGAACGTTGAAGGCGACGGATGGGGGCGAAGCCTCGAGCTGTTTAGGTCCGAGCAAGGCGTGTGGTCGGCGGAAACCAATGAAGAGGGCGCCCAGCTTGAAGATCTGCCCTCCCCCGGTATCGTCCAGTCAGCCGACCTGAAAGCCGCACTCGATTGCGCTCTCGGTCTGTGCCCTCTCACCAACACAATGCCTATTCGTCGCTTGACGCTACTTGAGACTCAGGTTCCGAAAACGCAGCTGATCATGGCTTGGATTGATATACCGTCCCTCCAGGTGATCGCATCAGACCAGTACTACAGCTCCGTCGATTCTGAAACTGTCCGATATGAAAGTGGAACACGGGGAGTCGACGTCGAGTTGGAGGTCGACGGTGGCGGCGTGGACGTACACTACCCTGATCTCGCACGGCGGGTCTGATCCGGAAGCAACTCTAACTAAGCTGGGCGGTATGAACGACCTGACCATCGCGCCTGGCCCAGGGATCCCCGGGGGTCTGGTCATCGTCGCCGCCGACCTGACGGAGCGGTTCGCGAAGTCGTCGGGACCAGGTGGCCAAGGCGTCAATACTACGGACAGCAAAGTGCAGCTTTCCGTCGATATCGCTACGTGCTCATCGCTTTCCGACGCCCAGCGTCGCCGCGTCCTTCACAGCCTCGAACACCGCCTGGACGGCACAGTGCTCACCGTGAGCGCGTCGACGCAGCGCTCGCAGGTCCGTAACCGCGCCGAGGCGCGAGAGCGCATGGCCGCCCTCTTGCGTGAGGCGCTCGCTCCGCTTCCTCCTCCGCGGCGCAGGACCAAGCCGACGCAGAGCTCGGTGCGACGCCGTCTCGAAGCGAAAAAGCGGCGCTCGGAACTCAAGTCCACGCGACGGCGGCCCCAAATTTCCTAGTTCGAACCATCCGCGTGCATATCCTCACGCTGACGGACCTGGTTCGGGTAACCGCTACGCTGAGACAGCTTGGACTGGTTGAATCCGCTCGATTTCCGAGAGGATCTTGTCTTCCGCCACGTCCAAGTCATATTGAGCCTGTAACCCGAGCCAGAACTGGGGGCTCATCTCGAAAAACTTCGCTAGACGAAGGGCCGTGTCAGCGGTTACAGCGCGCTTACCGTGAACAATTTCGTTGATCCGGCGGGGCGGAACGCCGATGGAGACGGCGAGCTTGTGCTGGGTGAGCCACATTCCTTTGAGAAAGTCCTCCATGAGGATCTCACCGGGGTGAACCGGAGGGAGCTTGTCAGTGGTAGTCAACGATCTCAACCTCCTCTGGCCCCGCGGCGGACCACCGAAAACAGATCCGCCACTGGTCGTTGATTCAAATGCTGAACTGACCCCGCCGATCACGTCGCTCCCGCGTTGGGTGGCAGCCGAACCACAAAGGATCAGTCATCTGCTATCCCATCGACTAATTCTTGCAGGTCGCAGGACCTTCGCGTAACTGTCAGTTCAGTGCATTTTGAATAGTTCAGCACACGTTGTATTGTTCAGCACATGCTGACTATTGCTTCGCGCCTCGACGTCATGAACCGGCTCGGCCGGGCCATGGCTGATCCGACGCGCTCCAGAATCCTGATGACCCTACTCGACGGCCCGAGCTACCCGGCTGTGCTTTCGCGCGACCTAGACCTGACCCGCTCGAACGTCTCGAACCACCTGACCTGCTTGCGTGACTGCGGCATCGTCGTCGCCGAGCCGGAGGGCCGCAAGACACGCTACGAAATCGCCGATCCGCACCTCGCGACAGCACTCAACGCACTAGTGAACGCGACGTTGGCTGTCGACGAAAACGCCCCGTGCATCGACCCTGAGTGCTCGGTGCCCGGCTGCGACGGGAAAGGAGTGGACGCATGAGTTCAGCATGTGGATGCGAACACGAGCCAGCCACGGAGATCGAAGATCTCGATCGCCCATGGTGGAAGGACCCCGAGTTGCTACTGCCGATCTTCTCCGGCGTAGCCCTCGGCATAGGCCTGGCGCTGGACTGGTCCGGGCTAGAGACACCCGCGACAGTACTGTTCTGGGTCGGCCTGCTGCTAGGGGCGTATACGTTCGCGCCCGGCGCGATACGGAACCTCGTCACAAAGCGCAAGCTCGGCATTGGCTTGCTGATGACGATCAGCGCGATCGGCGCGGTAATCCTCGGTTACGTCGGAGAGGCCGCGGCGCTAGCGTTCCTGTACTCGATCGCTGAGGCGCTGGAAGACAAGGCGATGGACCGGGCCCAGGGCGGACTGCGGGCACTGTTGAAGTTGGTGCCGCAGACCGCGACGGTACTGCGCGACGGCACGGCGGTCGAGGTCACCGCGAAGGACCTCGTGGTTGGCGAGCTGATGCTCGTGCGCCCCGGAGAGCGGATCGCCACAGACGGCATCATTCGGTCCGGGCACTCCAGCCTTGACACCTCAGCGATCACCGGAGAATCCATTCCGGAGGAGGTTGCGCCCGGCGACGAGGTACCCGCGGGAGCGATCAACTCCGCCGGTGTGCTGGAGGTCGAGACGACCGCAGCTGGAACGGACAACTCGCTGACCACACTCGTCGACCTCGTCGAGCAAGCGCAGGCGGAGAAGGGTGACCGCGCCCGGATCGCCGACCGGATTGCCCGACCCTTAGTGCCCGGGGTGATGATCCTGGCGGTGCTGGTCGGTGTGATCGGCTCGCTGCTCGGCGACCCCGAGACGTGGATCACCCGCGCGTTGGTGGTCCTGGTCGCAGCATCACCGTGCGCGCTGGCAATCTCCGTGCCGTTGACGGTCGTGGCCGCGATCGGCGCAGCCAGCCAGTTCGGAGTGGTCATCAAGTCCGGGGCGGCGTTCGAGCGCCTCGGCGGCATCCGTCACCTGGCGGTGGACAAGACCGGAACCCTTACACGCAACCAGCCCGAGGTTACCGGAGTGGTCCCGGCAGTGGGATTCGATCGGGCTCAAGTGCTTGCCTTCGCGGCGGCAGTTGAACAGCAATCGACGCACCCCCTCGCCGCGGCGATCGCGGCAGCGGAGCCCGAAGCGCCCGCCGCCCTGGACATCAGCGAGGAAGCCGGACATGGCATCGGCGGCACCGTCGAAGGCCGACGCCTGCTGGTGGGCAGCCCCCGGTGGATCGACGCCGGGCCACTGAAGGCAGACGTCGAGCGCATGGAGTCCGAGGGCCAGACCTGCGTCCTGGTCACCGTCGATGACACCCTCGCCGGAGCGATCGGCGTCCGCGACGAGCTGCGGCCCGAGGTGCCCGAAGCCGTGCAGACCCTGCGCGCCAACGACGTGCAAGTGAGCATGCTCACCGGCGACAACACTCGCACCGCTCGGGCGCTGGCTGAAATCGCCGGAATCGACGACGTGCGCGCCGAGCTGCGCCCGGAGGACAAGGCAAACATCGTCGCCGAATTCTCCTCCAAGACACCGACGGCGATGATTGGCGACGGCATCAACGACGCGCCCGCACTGGCGGGCGCGACGGTGGGCATAGCGATGGGAGCGACCGGCTCTGACGCCGCGATCGATTCCGCTGACGTCGCCTTCACCGGCCACGACCTCCGGCTGATCCCGCAGGCGCTGCAGCACGCCCGCCGAGGCAGCAGGATCATCAACCAAAACATCGTGCTGTCTCTGGCCATCATCATCGTGTTAATGCCGCTGGCGATCAGCGGCGTGCTGGGCCTGGCCGCCGTCGTGTTGGTCCACGAGGTCGCCGAAGTGATCATGATCTTGAACGGCCTGCGGGCTGCGCAAGCGAAACGCTGAGGCTGCGACCGGCAAGTCTCGTAAGGGTTAAACCACACGCCGAGCGGACACACCTTGGGCCAGGCACGTAATTCGAGTTCACGGTCCGTCTCCGTGGAATCGGGATCGTACTCGGCGACCTGGCTCTTCGCGGCACGTACCCCAGCCGGTTAAGGGGCTCTTCGAGTTTCGGAGTGCGTAGCTGACCGCATAGCCCGGTTCGGGGTGGCACAACATGTAGGGGTCCTGGCCGGTACAAGATGAGAGTTACGACGCTTCCATCTGACCGAACCAGGACCCTACTGTGCAGCCTAGTGGCAACCTCGTCGCAGACACCATCTGCCGCACGGCAGAAATCGGCTTGACGATCACCGGAGCCGCCGACGCCGGAACCTTCACCATCATCGACGCCGCCCCGGTCGCTGTCGAGGGGCACTGCCCCGACTGCACCCAACCCGGGAAACTGCGTGATCACACTGTCCGCCGACTGGTTGACCTGCCGGTCGTGGGGTTTCCCACACGCCTGCACGTTCGTGTCCCCCGATTCACCTGCACCAATCAACAATGTCGGAGGAAAATCTTCCAAGCCTGCCTCAACTGCGCCAATGACGGGGCCAAGCTCACCGACCGGGTGACCGGCTGGATCCTCCAGCGACTGGCCATCGACCGGATGAGCGTGGCCGCCACCGCCAAGGCCCTCGGGGTGGGGTGGGAACTGGTCAATCAGGTCGCTGTGGACGCCTGCCGCAAGCTCGTCTACGACAACCCCCACCACCTGGACGGGGTGCGCATCCTCGGGGTGGATGAGCACGTGTGGAAGCACACCCGAAAGCCAGGCCAGCCGTCGAACCTGGTGACGATCCTGGTCGACCTCACCCCGCTGGCCGATGGCTGTGGGCCGGCCCGACTACTGGATATCCGCCCAGGCCGCAGCGCGGACGTGCTGCGCACGTGGCTGCAGGAACGCGACCCTGGTTTCCGCAGCCAGGTGCAGGTGGTGACCATGGACGGCTTCACCGGCTACGCCACCGCCGTCGACCAGGTACTGCCCCAGGCGAGGAAGGTGATGGATCCGTTCCACGTCGTGCATCTGGCAGCGGACAAGCTCACTGGCTGCCGGCAGAGGCTCCAACGTGAGACCACGGGGCGTCGTGGACGCAAGGATGATCCGCTGTACAAGCACCGGCGGACCTTGCTGACCAGGAGGAACTACCTTACCGAGCGGCAGAACAGGCGGCTGGACCTGTTGTGGGCCACCGATGACGAATACGTGGCACTCGAGGTCACGTGGATGGCTCTCACAGGACATGATCCAGGCCTACGGGCACCCGAAGAAATCGGAGGGCAAGAAGTTGATGGAACGGATCATCAACACCCTGCGTAAGGGCGTGCCGAAAGGTCTGGAGGAGCTGGCCCAGCTGGGTCGGACGTTGTGGCGCCGGCGCGAGGATGTGCTGGCTTACTTCGACATCGGGGCGTCCAACGGGCCGGTCGAGGCCATCAATGGCCGGTTAGAGCATCTACGGGGGATCGCCCTGGGGTTCGGCAACCTCGACCACTACATCTTGCGGTGCCTGATTCACTCCGGGCAGCTGCACACCCGGATCAACGCACTCTAAATCGTGAAGAACCCGTAAAGCGGAAATCAATTCGAGGCGCTCGCGGTGCGCGGGACCGTAGACGGACGTGGTCTGGTTCTTCTTCGCCCCGGGCGGAAGCAGGCCCTCGCGGATGTAGTACTTGATGGTCGCGGTCGACGTGTCCGTGGCCGCCGCGAGCTCGCCGAGCTTCATCGTGCCGCCCTTTCGATCGGGGATGGCCGCATTGGGCAGTGGCGCTACCTTGCCGATGGTCGGACGCCATGGAACCTGTCACATAGTTAGGCTAGGCTGTCCTTAAAATGTCTGCGTCGGTCCCGTGCGCTTTGCGACGGGACCCATCCTCGAAAGGTGAGTGGTCGATGGCGAAGGGGTTTGAGGCCGTCGTACTCCGTGGCCTGGGCGCCAAGGAACATGCGGTGACCGTGATCGGGAAACGCCGGCTCGCGCCGCACTTCATCCGGGTCACGTGCCGCTCGGAAGGGCTGCTCGATCCGAAGGGGGAAGCGCCGGCGAACTGGCTGCGCCTCTGGTTCCCCGACCCCGACGGCGGCCCGAAGGAGTTCCAGCGCGGCTACACGCTCGTCGATCCCGATCCGGCGACCGGCGAGTTCTCCATCGATTTCGTCATACACGAGCCCGCCGGGCCCGCCTCGCACTGGGCGGTGAACTGCGAGGAAGGCGACCGGATCGTCGCCATGCGCTACGGCGAGCAACCCTTCGCCCTGCCCGAGCCGCCCCCGGCGGGGTACCTGCTGCTCGGGGACCTCGCCGGCTATCCGGCGATCCGCGCCCTGGTCGCCGCCATCCCCGAGGACAGCCCCGTGGTCGTCTACCTGGAGCGGCACAGCCCCGACGACGACCACATCGCCCTGCCCGAGGGCCCGAACATCACCGCGTCCTGGGTCGACGAGCTTCCCGACGGGCAGGCGCTGGTCCAGGCGATCAGCGACGGGGACTGGGCCGGCTGGTACGCCTGGGTGACCGCGGAAACCGCGTCGACCCGGCACGCGAAGACACTGCTGCAGAAGAAATTCGGACTCAACCGAGCGACCTTGCACGCGCATGCCTACTGGGTCCGCGGACGCCAGATGGGCAAGACGCAGACCATCGATTCGGCGGGTCGAGGCAAGAGGCGTGCAAGGCTGCCGCCGCGCGACGCCGCCTCGATGTCAACGTCATGCTGCCTCGCTGCTCCCGCTGCCGGCACCACCGCCGTTGTCCAGCGCCTCCACGTCCGCAAGTGCCGGCGCCGTCGGCTCCACCGACGCTCCCGAACCCCGGCAAACCCCGGGCGCCGACGCCGGCAAGGGGGGTGTGCTCCGGCCGCTCAAGCGTCCGCTCATCGCCGCAGGCATCGTCGAGGGAGCGCTGTCCCTGCTGCAGCTGATCCCCTTCATCCTGTTCGCGGAACTGGCCCGGCTGTTCGTCGAAGGGGCACCTGCGGAGGCTTTCGCCAAACCGGCGATCTGGGCGGTGGTCGCGATGGCCGTCTCGGCGGCGGGGACGACGCTGCTGGTGCTGTGGCTTCACTTCCTGGACGCCAACTTCGCCACGGCGCTGCGGCATCGCCTCTTGGCGAAATTCTCCCGGCTGCCGTTGGGCTGGTTCATGCGCGGCCGGGCGGCCGACGTCAAAAAGATTGCCGGCGATGACGTCAGGGCACTGCATTACCTGGTCACCCACGCGGTGCCCGACATCGTCGGCGCCGTCGTCGCGGCGCTGGGCAGCCTGATCTACCTGTTCGCCGTCCAATGGCGATTGGGCCTGGTACTGCTGCTGCCGATCGTCGCCTACATCTACGTCATCAAGGGAATCCAGCGCCGCGACAAGGACAAGGTGCTGCAGAACCAGCGGTACGAGGTGCTGGCGGCGGGCCAGACCCAGGCCTTCATCGGCTCGCGCGGGACCTCCGCGGTCTTCGGGCCGAAAGCGGTCGTCGACCTCGAGGGCACGCTGCGGGAATCCGGTGATTTCATGGCCGATTGGCAGCGCGACACCGGCCCCCGCAAGATCATCGCGGTGATGACGAACCGCCCCACCACGGTGCTGGGCGTGCTTCTAGTGGCGGGATTCGCGATGGTCGTGGCGGGCTGGATGCCGGCGACGGATCTGATCCCCTTCCTCATCCTGGGCACGTCCTTCGGCGGCCGGCTGCTGAACCTCGGGTTGGGCGTGGCCAGTTTGTCGGGCGGACTTGACGCCAAAGCCAGCGTCGAGCTTTTACTGGCGACGCCGGAGCTCGCGCCCCCGGTGGATCGTCCCGCGCCCCCGGGCCACGTGCGTTTCGACCACGTCGATTTCACCTACGGCGGCGGCCGGAAGGTCATCGACGATCTTTCCCTCACGCTGGAGCCCGGCAGCGTCACCGCGCTGGTGGGCCCCTCGGGGGCGGGCAAGTCGACGGTGGCGGCGTTGCTGGCCCGGCTGTGGGACGTCACCGGCGGTTCCGTGAGCATCGACGGGGTCGACGTGCGCGATCTCACCCAGGAGCAGCTGTATTCCTCGGTGTCGGTGCTGTTGCAGGATGCCCAGCTGGTGCATGCGGGCATCCGCGACAACATCGCGCTGAACCGTCCCGAGGCGACCGACGCCCAGATCCGCGAGGCTGCGGAGGCCGCGGACGTGCACCGGGTCATCAAAGCGCTTCCCGACGGCTACGACACCGTGGTCGAACCGAACCGTCTTTCCGGCGGCGAACGCCAGAGGGTGGCCATCGCCCGCGCGCTGCTGGCGAACACCCCGATCGTCGTGTTGGACGAGGCCACTGCCGCGGCCGACCCGGACTCCGAGGCCGCGATCCACCGTGGGCTCGAACGCCTGCTGGCGGGCAAGACGGTGCTGATGATCGCGCACCGGCTGCACACGATCAAGAATGCCTCGCGGATCTCGTCTGGACGAGGAGGTGGAAGAGGCACGCATTCGGCGGCGAGGGTTATCGGGTGAGATGCATTGCGCGCACTGTCCGTCGCCGTTAACGAGAGAATGATGGATCGCACTTCGTCGGGGTGTCTCCGTTCTCGCGTGCCGTGTCGGACTCTCCAGGTGGCGGCCGTCGTTACCCTCTACCCGCTGTTGGGCGCGCTGTTCTCGGCGGACCCCGGGGCGGCGTTGCCGTGGCTGGCGCTGTTACTGCTGTTCGTGGCCTGCAGTTGGGGTGTCGACATCTTCGCCGCCCACAGGGGGCTCGATCTGGGCATCGCCGTCATGCGCGAGATCCACAGCAACGCCCCGGGTGCCGTGCTTTCGTGGCCGGATGCTCGGCTGACTTCCGAAAAGGAAGGTGCCATCCGCGATTTGGTCACCAAGGCCAGCACGGTCACCTCGGCGGTGATCCTGCTGATCGGGCCCGTGATCACCTCGATTGTGTTCATCTTCGGGTTGGGCATCGGGCTGCTGCTCGTCTCTCCCGCGCTTGGCGCGGTGACGTTCCTCGGCGGCATCGCTTGCCTGGGGTCGCTGTGGGCGTCGGCGAAGCTGGAGGACAGGTCCACGGCGGAGTTTGCGGCGGCCAATGCCGGTCTCGATGACAGGCTTTTCGAGTTCGCGCTCGTGCAGCCGACCTTGCGCACCGCGCGCCGGGTGGACGCGAGCACCCGATTGGTTGACCGGGCCATCGCCGAGGCGCGGCGGAAGACCCGCAGGGTCCTGCTTTGGCAGATCCCCGGGCAGCAGGTGTTCACGGTCGTGGTTCAGCTGGTGCTGTTGGCGTTTGGGTTCACGGTGTGGTGGTCCTACGACCGTTCGGCGTTGACCGGAGCCGCGGCTGCCGCGTCGATTGTGGTGTTGCTCCGGGTCGTCGAGCAGGCCAACGTTCAGGCGGGATCGGTGGAGGCCGTCGTCGAGCTGCGGCGCTCCCTGTCCGAAGTGCGCGAGCTGATGGAAGTCGAGCGGGTCCGCGCCGGCGGCCCGGGCGAGGGCCCCGCCACGGTGGAGGTCCGGGGCGTCGATGTCACGTTCCCCGACGGCACGACGGGGCTCGACGGCATCGACGTGGACTTCGCGCCGGGCACGATCACGGCCGTCGTCGGCCCGTCCGGCAGCGGCAAGTCGACGCTGGTGTCGCTGCTGGCCGGGCTGACGGTTCCCGGCGTGGGCACGGTCGACGTTGACGGGAAACCGGCTTCCCCCGGTGACCTGCGCGGCCGCGCCGCGATGGTGTTCCAGCGCACCGTCCTGCACACGGGGTCGATTCGTGACAACCTGCTCGCCGTGAACCCGGATCTGACGCAGCCGGAATTGGATGCGATCGCCGTCAATTGCGGCCTGGCCGAGGCGATCGAGCGCTTGCCCGATGGCTGGGACACTCCCGTCGGCGAGCTGGGCAATCGGCTGTCCGGGGGCGAGCGGCAGCGGCTGGGCCTGGCCCGTGCCCTCGCCAAGCCGGCATCGATCCTGCTTGTCGACGAAGGCACCTCGGCCCTGGACGGGCGCAATGAGCGGACGGTGACCGATGCCCTGTCTGGGCTGCGCGGCTCGTACACGACCGTGGTCGTCGCCCACCGCCCCGCGATGGTGGAGATCGCCGATCGCGTCATCGTCATGGAATCGGGGCGGGTGGTGGAAGCTGGCCCCATCGATGAGTTGGAGAAGGCCGATGGGCCCTTCGCCCGCATCGCGGAGCAGTGGCGGGAAGCGGCGACGGGGGGGATCGGCGAGGCGCAGAGGGTCAGGGGATGGCGGTCCCGGGCCCCGCCAGTGGCGGTCCAGGGCGCCGGCATGAGCCGGCGGGTGGTGGGCCGGGCCCCGGGGGCCGGTGGCCGACCCGGGTGTCGGCCGTTTGCGTGGCGACGGGACGTCGTAAAGCGTCGGGGATGGCACGCCCCCGCATGGCCTGTGCGCGTCGACGATTGCCACCGTCAGCTTCGGCGTACTTGGGCATCGTGCGCGGGAACCGGCGGGCGCACGCGGGCAACATGATCGGCTCGTACGTCGACAAGTTGATCGGATTCGGGTTCGCCGCGCCGAGAAACACGGGCCTGACCCCTGGAAAGTAGACACGTCGGGGGTCAGGCCCGTGCTCGACAACCCCAGCGGACTCAACGCCCACGCCAGCGTCGCGGACCATGCGGCCGGGTACCGGAAGGTGGCCAAGGCCGCGGGCATCGCGATTTAATCCCGCGCAGAGCCGGAGACTGTGACCTGGCGATCATTGATGCGCAAGGTGCTGTCAGCGGCAGCAATAACTGCGGCATCGTGCGTGGCGGCCAGAACGAGTGCGCCCCCGTCCGCAGCTCGCCGCAGGAGCGCGATAACTTGGTCGCGGTTAGTGGGGTCGAGGGAGGCGGTCGGCTCGTCAGCGAACACATAAGCCGCGCCGCGGAGCAGGGCTCGGGCGATCGCCAGCCGCTGCTGCTCGCCTCCGCTGAGAATAGCTGCCGGCCCGTCGAAGGGGACATCAAGACCGACTTCGCCGAGGGAGTGCAGCAATTCTTCTTTGGAGTATTGCTTCCTGGATAGCCCGAGGGTGAGGTTATCTTCGCAGCTTAGTTCGGGAATGATTCCGTGGTCTTGGTGGATTATCGCTGCGCGTTCTCGCCAGAACCTCCGCCTCCGCTTCATCCTCCACGCGGAGGCATTCTCACCGTCTATCCGGAGGAGGCCGTCCGCCGGCGGCAGGAGCCCGGCCAAGGTGTTGAGCAGCAAAGTCTTTCCGGAACCGCTGGCTCCACAGATGGCGACAAAGCCTGGCCCGGGTAGGGAAAACGTTGCATTTTCCACGAGGGACTTCTTCACCATCCGCGTGCTGCGCCCCACAGAAAAAGTCGACTCCGCGGCGAGACAGAGATGAGAGGTGGAAATCTCCGGCGGCAGAGTGGGGGACTGATTGGGGCTAGCCAATGACATTGTGACTCCTAGGGGAGGCGGACATGTGCTGAGAAATACTGAGACGGACAAAACCGAGGTAGACGATTAAGACAAGGCAGCTTAGCGCGGTGAAGGTGTAGAGGAACGGGTTGGGAAGCAGTAGCGGAGCCAGGACGGACAATATGACGACAACTGTCAGGCTGACCAGTTGGCTTTTGAATAGTCGCCACATCGTTTTGTCCGGTGATTGCCCAGCGCTGTGGAGGAGTACCAGGAGGCGACGGTGAACTCGGAGCTGGATGCGCGCCTGGACTATCAAGGCCGCAAGCGTGACGAGGAAAGCTCCGAGGACGCTCAGGATACTCAGCCAGAACAGCGCCGTGCTGGCTACTAGTTCGGCCAGACCGCGATCGGCCGCGCGTACCGGGTACACGTAGCCTTCGAGGCCGGCAGCGGTAAGTTCTGGACCCAGTTCCGAGAAATCCGCGAAGAGCAAATTTTCACTCGAAGCTGTGGAGCTTAGGAAGTCTGCGTCGAAGCCGGATAGATCGTCCGTTTCAAGCACGTAAAAACAATCGCCGGGAACCAGTTCCCCCGACATTGTTCCACTAATGAATCCGACCGCATGATCGGCACTGACCGGACCAATTTGCGCAGATTTAAGGAGCAGGTCGCCGGATTCCTGAGCCCACAGATCCACGGAAGCTGCGAAATGCTCTTGGGCTGCGGAATAGTCGACCGAGTGGTTGTCGTCTCCGGGACGAAACTGATAATCCTGCAGATCGTGCCATTGGCGGTTAGCAAGTGCCACGGGGCAGGAGTCCGGCACACCGGTACCTTCTTTCGGCAAAGTATGGCTGAGGACAGCCCCGTGCTCCCGTTCCCAGCTGATCGCGAAGTCGCGGAAGTTCTCCTGCACACTGGGCGGCAAGAGCTCGCCTCCTTCCGCGCGGCCAGCAGGGCCGTCGAAGTTGGCTGAAAAATGCAAGGCTCCAAACTCCGCGAGAGATTTCCAGGTCTGTTGGGCCTCGGATTCCTGCTGGTAGGAGCGGAGCGCAGCCGCTGAGCTAAGACCCGCTGCTACAAAGGTCACGCAGGTAAAGACCGAAATTACTTTCAGCGCTTTTCCCGCCGCCTTCTCTGCGGGGGCACGCTGCCCCAGCAGCGCTACTGCGCGGCGCAACAATGGGGCGGTGACGGCTACGGCCAAACCGGTGGTAGCCAGGGCCAAGCCTATCCCGGCGGCGTAGAACCTGAGGAACAGGAAGGCAAAAGAATAGCTTCCTTGGCGGGCGAGGAATGTACTCGCAAGGCCAATGAGAACTAGGTGCGGGAGGATGACAAAGGCCCATTGCCGCCAATTGCCTTTTTGACTGCGGTGCCCTCCATTTATTGTGCGCAGCGCTGCCAATCTAAGACCGGAAACCCGAAGAACAAATACCAGGGCAAAAAGGGAAACGACAAATAGAAACAGGATCGCCACCAACGCGGGCAGGCGGAATACGACCGATTGGATGAGGTGAAGGAACTGCGTCTTTTCGCTTAGCCTGAGCCCGTCATTCCTGGCCGATTCGTAGAAGTGGTTCGCATTGCCACCCGTTGCTTTGGGAACCAAGACGTAGTCACCGTGGTAATCCAGCGACCCAAGCTCACTGGACGCTTGGCTCAAGGCATCCGGCCGGTTGAGCCGGGGAATGCGTTCCGGTGCTGGATAATTTTGCTCCAGCGGGATGAAAACCTCGTGGGAAGTCCCGCTTGCGTCATCGGTGCCAGTCAGCCGGTAGATGGAGTAGCCGTTCTGCTCGGCCAATGAAACCAGTGAGTTACGGATTACCGTCGGTGCGTAGTCTGACTCAAGTTCCTCCGCGAGTGAAGTCTTAGGCTCGACGTAGTCAAGACTAAAGGTTGATTCGACCCCTAAGGACAAGGGCTTGGTGGAGTCAACCAGGGCTGTCAGCAGCCACCCAGTAGTCGCGATGACTGCAGCAAGAAGTAGGCTCAAAAGCCCAAGTACTAGGGGTCGAATACGCATGAGTTCTAGCAGAAGTTGTAGTAGTAGCTGTCCTTAGTGCCCGGCAAATTCGTTGCCCAAAGCTCGGCGATCGACTTCTGGCCGCCGCGGGTGTTGATGCTTCGTTGCGTTCTGTCGTTGACGATCACAGTCGAAGTATGGCACCGATTCACGGTGAAATAAGAACGCGCCTTAGCGTCCCAGAATCCGTACTCCCAGGTCCCGCCACCTGCAGGGTAGCGAACTTTCCGGCCGACAGATGCCCAGTAGGTTGTGAAGGCTGGTGCTGCCTCGCCGAGTAGCTCGGCCATCACACCGGAAGCAAAGCCTCCCTTGGCGCCGTGGTCTTGGAATTCTTCTGCGGAAGCAACGGCTGAGTTAGATACGGAAACGCTCAGAGCAGAGGCAATCAGCAGCGCTGCAAACTGCCGAGTGCGCTTTTGGGGGTCATAACAGTCTCCTTTGAGAGAGGAAATGAGGCGGGATTGCCTCAAAAGGGAAACTACCCTAAGTGAATACAAACGGGAATAGAACAAGTTTTCTAATTATATTGGTACTTTTCACAGGCCTTAGGCTCGGGAGCGCGGTGGTTGTCCTTGGTCCGCTATGTCTTGGATTCACCCCGTACGGAGTGGGGTTGCCCGCAACACGCCCTTTCGTCCTTGCTCTCTTCTGACGTCATCCTCGCCAACGTCAGCTGCGCGAAACTCCTGCCTAGTTTCGCACGCCGCAATCGCACGGTGTCGTGCGCTTGCTTAGGCCGCCCCTAAGGCGCAGCACATGCGCGCGATTGTTGATGTGCCACACACTGCAACCTAGTTCCACACGATCTGCACCGATTCAGGGTTGAAGGTCTTGGTGCCGCGCACGCCACGGCGCAGGCGCACCTGGCACAGGGTGTTGATGACTCGACGCTGCACGGCAAGCTCTGCGTTGTCGAAGGCGTCCACGGGCGAGGCGTAGCCGGTTGTGTCGAGCAGCGCCGATGCGCCAGCAAGGCGGGCACGGCGCGTTTCGAGTTTCTCGATCTGCGGCTCATAACGGTTTCGCGCGCGCTTGAGGTCACGGGCCTCGATAAGCTCCTCGTCGTAGTCAGCCTGGACGCGGGCGAGCTTTGCGCGAAGCTCAGCGAGTTCGTCGTCGATGGCGTCGACCTCGTCGTCATCCGCAGTTGGCAACAGGTCTGCTAGGTCGTCACGGCCAAGGCGGGCGCGGATCACGCCGAGCACAAAATCATCGACGCTGTGAGTGCGCACTAAGCCACAGGCCGCGCAGCGGTAGCGGTCGGCATGCGTGTGCACGGGGTTGCCACACTCGTCGCAGACATACAGACCCGAACCGAGATGGCGGCGAGTGTTCCGGCGCTCCTTGTTTGTCAGCCGGTCGGGATCATCGAGCACGTTTTGCACACGCCACCACAGATCGGGTGTGACGATCGGCTCCCACTGCCCTTTCACCGGCTCGCCGGTATCGGGGTCGCGGACGATATGCGTGACACGGCGGTATTTGTTCTTCACGCCTTTGCGCTTGGCCTTCTTATACGTGGAGTAGCCGGCATACACGGGGTTGCGCATGATCGAGTGCAACGACGTGTAGGCCCAGGGCTGCGCGTCGGGAACCGACTTTTCTTCCTGGCCAGCAGCGCGACGGCGTGCGTTGCGCTCTGTGACCACGGTGTGCATATGGCGCGGCGTGGTCGGAATGTCCGGCAAGCCCGGTTGATCGACCCCAGATAAGGCGCGTGCGATATCGCGCATGGAGTTGCCCCTCTCGACAGCGCGGAACATACCGAGCACGGCGGCGGCTTCGGATGGGATGATCTCGCCGGTGGAGGTGTAGCCGATCGGGCGCACACCGCCGGAGTACCAGCGGCCCTGCTCGGCGCGCTGCTGTTGCGCACGGGATTGGCGCATGCTTTTGCGTTCGATCTCGCCGCGCGCCACGGCTGCTTTGATACGCGCGTACATTCTGCCGCCGTCGGTGGCAAGGTCAACATCACCGTTCTCGGTGACGAGTTTCAGCCCCTGCTCTTCCGCCCTGTCGATCCACTCTTCGAGCTGCGCGGGCTGTCGTGTGAGGCGGTCGAGGTTCCAGCAAATGATCGCGTCGATCTCGCCGCGCTCAAAGGACGCCACCATCGCGTCGTAGTCGGGACGGTCCACGTCCTTCTTTGATGCAGAGATCGATTGATCGACGTAGGTATGCACGACGTCCCAGCCGCGTTGCTCGGCGAGGGCTTCGCAGTCCTGACGCTGCCGGTCGATGGCGAGGCCGTCCATGGCAGCATCTAACGAGATACGGAGGTAAATAGCAGCACGTGTAGTCATACGCTATTCATAGCGCATTTAGGTTACATTGAAACGAAACTCCACGCAGACGACATCCTCAGCCTGCTCGACCTCGCAGACCGCTAGCTCGCCAGCAGCCGCTTTGACACGAAGCTCCCACCGCCTACCGGGCGCGCAGTTCCACGGGCACAGCCTTAAAGTTTGCGGATACGCTCTGCATCAGCCACGAGGTTGTGCGTGAGCTTTTCCGCTTCAAGGCCACTCAAGTCACAGCTGTCAAAACGGGCCAGCCAGTCGGCCCGAACAGCGGGGGAGTCGAACCAGGTTGCGCGCTCAGCCTCAATATCCTCGATGCCGCTCAAGGTACGGCCGTCGCGGGTGCGGATCTCGAGGTCGTCGACAAGCGGCGCAATAGCCTGAAGCCCTGGGACGATGGCTTTAAAACCCGACGTGTGGGAAACCTCATTGGTCCAACGCGGGTAGCGGCTCACGCGCTGCGCCTCCAGGTAGCGCTGGACGACACCGAGCCTGGAGACCTCCTGCGCCACCGCCAAGCCCACGACCCTCACGCGGAAACCCGCGGAGCGAAACTTGGCTATCTCTCCTGCGATGAATTCCGGGTTGGACAGCGTGTTCTCAATGATGAGGGAGTGCCCGTGCTGCCGACCATATTCAATCAGCGAGGACATCCAATAGGGCACCGGTCCATTGGTGAGCACGTCCATGCGCAGGGGATCGCGCTCCATGATCTCGTCGAGGGCGGGGTGCAGCTTCCGAACCTCATCGGAATCAAGGACCGCGTGACCATTCTTTACAGATTCAATAGCCGTTGATTTGCCTGACGCTGGCTGCCCCGCCACATAAATGACCTCTGGAACAGCCGGACTGTGAGTATTCGATCGGCCAAAGTAGCTGGCTTGCAGAGTCTTTAGCCGTTGCTCCATAACTTGTGGATCAACGGGGAAATCAGCGGCGGAAAGCATAAGCTATGCCGCTTTGTGCTCGGAGGAGAGGGCTTCAAGCCGCTGCGCAAAGAGAGCCGCAGCGGCGCGGATGGCTTCAATGTCGGTTGAATCAACACCACTGACTATGTCCTCTACCAGCCAATTCTGACGAATCCACCATTGTGATTCAACATCGTTGCCTGCTTCAGCAGCCCTAGTGAGGTAGGCAGCTTTCAGCGAGGACGCAACCTCCTTCATGGCGTCGAAGGCTGCGTACTCGATCTCCGGGACTTTGGCGGTGCTCATGGCGCTAAGAATAGCAGCGCCATGGCGGTTTTAGCCGTTGATGATCTGCGGGTAGGCCAGGCCCTTGAGGCCCTCGGTGCCGAACTCCACGCCGTAGCCGGAGGACTTGATGCCGCCGAAAGGCACGCGCGGATCCACGGCACCGTGGCTGTTGATCCAGGTGGTGCCAGCCTCCAGCTGTGCGGCAACTTCCAGAGCGCGCTCGCGGTTGGAGGACCACACGGAGGAGCCCAAGCCCACGTCCAGCTTGTTGGCCTGCTCGATGGCCCAGTCGAGGTCGGTGTACTTGATAATCGGCAGTGCCGGACCGAACTGCTCCTCGACGACCAGCGGGTTATCCGGGTCGATATCCGCCACCAGGGTGGTGGGGTAGAAGTAGCCCGGCGCGTCGTAGTCCGGGTCGCCGCCCAGCAGCACGCGGGCACCCGAGTCCTTGGCAGCGTTGACGAGCTTGTCAACGATGTCGAACTGCTGCTTGTTCTGCAGCGGGCCGAGCACGTTCTCTTCCTCCAGGCCCACGCCCATCGGGGAGGCCTTGGCCACCTCGATGAGGGCTTCGCAGACGGCGTCGTACAGCGACTCCGGCACGTACACGCGCTTCATCGCCGCACAGGTCTGGCCGGTGTTGATGAACGCACCCCAGAAGAGGTCGCCGGCGATCTCCTTCGGGTCGGCGTCGTCCAGCACGATGCCGGCATCGTTGCCGCCGAGCTCCAGCGTGAGGCGGGTGAGGTTGTCGGCGCTGGCCTCCACGATCTTCTTGCCGGTGGCGGTGGAACCGGTGAACATGATCTTGTCGACGCCCTCGTGGGTCGTCAGCGCCGCACCAACCTCACCGGCACCGCTGACGACCTGGAGAACACCCTCCGGAAGCACGGAGTTCACGACCTTGAGCAGGCCCAGTACGGAAAGCGGGGTGTACTCGGAGGGCTTGACGACGACCGCGTTACCCATACGCAGCGCCGGCGCAATCTGCCAGATGGTGATCATCATCGGCCAGTTCCACGGGCCAATAGCTCCAACGACGCCGAGTGGGCGGTAGTTAACGGTGGCGGTGATGTCATCATCAACGGCCGTGTAGTTGGGGTGCTCGAAGGAGGCGGTAGCATTCAGCCACGCAGAGCAGGCGCCGACCTCGAAGCGGGCGTTCGGGCCGTTGAGCGGCTTACCCTGCTCACGGGAGAGAAGCTCAACGAGGGCTTCAGCGTTGGCGTCGATGGCGGCGGCGGCCTTGGTGAGCAGCTCGCAGCGCTCTTCGTCGCTCAGCTTGGCAAAGTCCTTTTGTGCCGCGCGTGCGGTCTCAACTGCAGCGTTGAGGTCCTCTACGGTGTTTTCTGGGGCGCGGCCAACGACCTCACCTGTGGCGGGATTGAGGATTTCGCGGCCGTTTTCATCCGTGATGGCGTCGAGCAGATCAGCGTAGGTGGCGAACTGAGTCATGAGATCTCCTTGTGAAGCAGTCGAGGGCCCCGCGAGCAAGGCCCAAAGAAACTTTTACCTAGGATGTTACCTGCACCACATTGAATCAATTGACTCTGAGTGCACACAATTTGTCCAATAATGTGCCAGTTCTCACGATATGATGCCACTTATGTCTACTTCCGCCGTTGAGCACTTCGATATCGCGTCATGGCGCACGGCGTCATCCGAGTCTTTTGGCCAACTCGACGTGGATACCGAAGACCCCTCGTCCTTTCACGCCACGCTGCGCTCAACGAAAGTGGGGGACATATCTCTCTTCGATATGTGTACCTCCCCGCACACCGTGAATCGCTCCAAGATAACCGCCAACGAGGCTCCCTTTTGTAAGCTCAGCCTGCAAATCACCGGATCCTCAACCATGAGCCAAGACGGGCGAAACTGTGAGTTGCACCCTGGGGACTTGGCATTGTACGTCACCCAGCGGCCTTACACTCTGCACTATCCGGAAGAGCAAAACACCCTCATCGTGCACTTCCCGCAGAGCTTCCTCAACATTTCACCAGCACAGATTCAGCGCCTCACCGCCAACCCCATCTCACGCTCACATGGCCTGGGTGCAGTGGCGGTTCCCCTCTTTGAGCAGCTGGCCAAGAACCTCGACCTTCTCAAGGGCCCACACGCCACAGCCTTGGTCCGCTCCGCTCTCACCATGTTGGTGTCGGTTCTCTCCTCCGACGTAGCCGATGAACCCTCTGCGGGCACGCTCCTGTTTAACCAGGCCACCGCCTACATTGAGAAGAACTTGGGCGACCCCGAGTTAGGCCCCAGCACCATTGCCCAAGCACTCTTTGTGTCCGTGCGCCACCTCCACGCCAAGTTCTCCGAACAGGGCCTCTCCGTAGGCAGCTACATCCGAACGAGGCGCCTAGAGCACATCCGCAGAGAACTCGTGGACCCGCGGCACTCCGAGGAATCGATCAGCCACATCAGCGCCCGCTATGGCCTGCACGATCCCTCGCACCTGTCACGCATCTTCAAGGCGGAGTACCACAAGTCACCGAGTGCGTACCGAGCAGCGGCCAGCGAATAGCACCGGCAAGTTTGGCATAAAAGACAATGCTGGCACCTCTCACAAAGGAGGTGCCAGCATCATTATCAGCGAATTTAATGCACTATCTATGCATTCGCGTACGGGTCGCGCATAGCGATGTACTGCAGCGAGGTGTACTCGTCCAGGCCCTCAGCGCCGCCCTCGCGGCCCATGCCGGACTGCTTCACGCCACCGAATGGGGCAGCGGCGTTGGAGATGACGCCGGCGTTGAAGCCCATGAGGCCGAACTCGAGGCCGTCACCGATGCGCCACATGCGGTCCGAATCCTCGGTAAACACGTAGGAGGCCAATCCGTACTCGGTGTCGTTAGCAATCTCAATTGCTTCCTTCTCATCGGAGAAGGTCAGGATCGGAGCAATCGGGCCGAAGATCTCCTCCTGTGCCACGCGGGCATCACGAGGAACGTTCGTCAGAACAGTGGGGGAGTAGAAGTAACCCTTGCCCTCACCCGGCTTGCCACCGACGATAGCCTTGGCGCCCTTGGCCACGGCATCGTCGACAAGCGCGGTGATGTTATCCAGCGCCTTCTGCTCCACGAGCGGACCACAGGTAACGCCCTCGTCGAGGCCGTTGCCCACCTTGAGCTCACCGATGCGCTTGGCGAACTTCTCCGCGAACTCATCAGCGATGGACTCGTGAACGATGAAGCGGTTGGCGGCGGTGCAGGCCTCACCGATGTTGCGCATCTTGGCGCCCATTGCGCCCTCGACGGCCTGGTCAATGTCGGCGTCCTCAAAGACGATGAACGGAGCGTTGCCGCCCAGCTCCATCGAGGTGCGCAGGACGTTGTCCGCAGCTGCCTTGAGCAGAGTCTTGCCCACCGGGGTGGAGCCGGTGAAGGAAACCTTGCGCAGACGAGAATCCGCCATGATCGGCTCGGAGATAGCAGACGCAGACTTACCGGAGACCACGTTGACCACGCCAGCCGGAACGCCAGCATCAATCATGGTCTGTGCGAAGTACTGGGTGGTCAGCGGCGTCAGCTTGGCCGGCTTCACCACCATGGTGCAACCAGCGGCGATGGCCGGTGCAATCTTACGGGTAGCCATGGCCAGCGGGAAGTTCCACGGAGTGATAAGCAAGCACGGGCCCACCGGCTTACGACGGGTCACCATGCGCAGGGTGCCCTCCGGCGCCGGCAGGGTACGGCCGTAGTCACGAACGGCCTCCTCGCTGAACCAACGCAGGTACTCAGCGCCGTAAGTAACCTCACCGTAGGACTCTGCCAGCGGCTTGCCCATCTCCAGGGTCATCAGCGCAGCGAACTCGTCCTTGCGCTCCTGCACCAGGTCAAAAGCACGGCGCAGCAGGTTGGAGCGCTCGCGGGTGGACGTGCGTGCCCACTCATCCTGCACGGCGCAGGCGGCGTCCAAAGCCTTCTTCGCATCCTCAGAAGTAGCGGAGGCAAGGGTGGCGATAACTTCACCGGTTGCCGGGTTTTCCACGTCGAAAGTGGATCCATCGGAGGCGTCTACCCACTCACCGTTAATCAGCAAGCCAGTCGGAACCTTGGCCAGCAGCTCGTCAATATTGACCTTGTTGTTTTCACTCATGGTTCTTTTTTACCCTCCCAAATGGAATTTGTCTGCCAGTTGGCGTGCCGCACCCGAAAGAAGTTGAACATCCGCCCCAACCAGGGCAAATGATGCGCCGGAAGCTATGTATTTCTGGGCCTGTTCAAGGTTGAAAGCGTTGACGCCTACCTTCTTTCCGGAAGCGCGCACGGCTTCAAATGTGTGATTAACCGCCTCGATCACATCCGGATGGGTCTGCTGACCCAGCAGCCCCATGGAGGCCGCCAGATCAGAGGGACCGACGAAGATGTTGTCCACCCCGTCAAGAGCCACGATTTCTTCCACGTTCTCTACCGCGGTCGCAGACTCAATCTGCACCGTGAGGCTCACCGTATCTGAGGCATTGGCGAGGTAGTTCTCCACGCCGTTCCAGCGTGAGGAGCGGGCCAGCGCCGAGCCCACGCCGCGCACGCCGCGGGGAGGGTAGTGCATGGCTGCTACGGCAGCCTCGGCTTCCTCGACGGTATCAATCATGGGCACCATCAAGTTTTGTACACCCAGGTCAAGGTACTGTTTGATGAGTGCCGTGTTGTTTACTGGCACGCGGACCACGCGCGTCACGCCGTAGGCGTCGGTAGCCCGCAGCAGAGAGAGGATGGTTTCGAGGCCATAGGGCGAGTGTTCGCCGTCGATCAGCGTCCAGCTAAAGCCAGCCGAGGCGATGATCTCCGCTGCAGCCTCCGAGCCGGAACAGATCCAGGCGCCAACGAGCGGCTGCTCGGCCTTTTCTAGGACGTCCGCGAAAGTGGGCGGCAGCTTTACTGGAATCGGCATGTGATGGACCCCAACTTTCCATAGTCTGCATGGACGGTATCGCCCGGTTCAACCCACATGGGCTTGGTGAAGGAACCGGCCAGGATGATGTCGCCGGCGGCAAGGCTATCGCCGTGCGCATGAAGCTTGTTGGCAAGCCAAGCCACGCCCATTGCCGGGTGGTTGAGCACGGCCGCCGCTACACCCGTATCTTCGATAGACTCGTTGCGGTAGAGCAATGCAGACACCCAGCGCAGGTCGACGTCCGCGGGATCCACCGGGTTGCCGCCGTAGATCATGGCGCCGAGGGCTGCGTTATCCGAAATGGTGTCGACAATGGTGCGTCCCTCCATCTCAATGCGGGAGGAGAGGATCTCCAGAGCAGGGAGGACGTACTCCGTAGCGCGCAGCACGTCGAAGATGCTGCAATTCGGTCCCTTTAGCTCCTCCTTGAGCACGAAGGCCAGCTCAACCTCGATGCGGACGTTGGAGAACTGCGCGTGCTCGATAGTGGAGCCGTTCTCATAAACCTGGTCTTCAAAGATTGCGCCGTAGTCCGGCTCGGTGATTCCCGTGGCCTCCTGCATAACCTTGGAGGTCAGACCAATCTTACGGCCGACGAGACGGCGCCCGTCTTCGATGCCGCGGCGCACCCACTCGCGCTGCACCGCGTAGGAATCCTCGATGCTCATCTCCGGGAAACGGGCGGTCAGCAGCGGGACCATCGACCGGTCCTTTTCGGCTTGCGCCAATTCATCTGCGATAGCGATGTGCTGTTTCTCATCCAGCATGTTCTTCGCTCCTTACTGTGTTATTGAACGTGACTGTGGTGTTGTAGATGGTTGTTAAACGTCGCAGTTTCACGTGAAACGACAACGCGGCCCCGCGTTATGTGCGCATTATCGACGCCGCGGGACCACGTTAATCAACCTGAGTGCTTAGGCCGGTTTAGAGCTGGTTACCCAGCTTGTACTCGCCCTGCTTCCACTCCGGCATCTCCTCCGAGTCTTCCTTACGGGTGTAGGAGAAGCCGTCCGCACCAATGGTGGCCTCGAGCTCGGACTCGTCTTCGCGAGCGACCAGCGGCACCGGGTTTCCGTCGAGATCGAGGACGGTGGAACCATCGCGGTACCAGGACGGAACAACCGGGGTTCCCCACCAGTCACGGCGCTGGTTATCGTGGACATCCCAGGTCACGACCGGGTTATCCGGGTCGCCGGTGTAGTAGTCCTGGGTGTAGATCTCTACGCGGTGGCCATCCGGGTCACGCAGGTACAGGTAGTAGGCGTTGGAGACGCCGTGGCGGCCGGGGCCGCGCTCAATGCGGTCGGATTCGCGGAGCGCACCCAACTTGTCACAAATCGCGATGATGTTGTGCTTCTCATGGGTAGCAAAGGCGATGTGGTGCATACGCGGGCCATCGCCACCGGTCATGGCGGTGTCGTGCACCGTCGGCTTACGACGCATCCATGCAGCGTAAACGGTTCCTTCCTCATCGCGAATGTCCTCGGTGGTGCGGAATCCGAGCTCCTCCATGTACTTCACGGCAGCAGGGACATCCGGGGTGATCTGGTTGAAGTGATCGAGGCGAACGAGCGCACCAGGGATGTGGGCGTCGTATGCCCAGGCCAGACGCTCACGGTGCTCAACCTCGTAGAAGAACTCGTACGGGAATCCCAACGGGTCCTGAACACGCACGGAGTCACCGATGCCCTTGACGAAGCCATCCTTGTTACGGCGGACCTCGCAGCCACGTGCCTTGTAGAACTCCTCGGCGAGATCCAGATCCTCCGGCGAACGAACGCGGAAGGAGAATGCAGCGACGGCAGCGACGGGGCCCTGACGCAGCACGAGGTTGTGGTGGATGAACTCCTCGTAGGTGCGCAGGTAGATTTCGTTCTCGTTTTCTTCGGTCACGACGAGACCGAGGGTGTCAACGTAGAACTTACGGGATGCAGCGAGATCGGTAACGATGATCTCCATGTAGGCGCAACGCAGAATGTCGGGGGCCTGAATGTCAGCCATGATGGCTCCTTAGTGTGAATTAGTAATGGGGGAGTGGAGGGGGCGTGTAGACGTTACTGGTCCTGCTTGCCAAAGACCGGGTTGTGCACCTTGTCCAGGTTGATGTGGACGGCCTGCTGATCGGTGTAGAAGTCGATCGAGCGGTAGCCGCCCTCGTGGCCCAGGCCGGAAGCCTTCACGCCGCCGAAGGGGGTGCGCAGGTCGCGGACATTGTTGGAGTTGAGCCACACCATGCCGGCCTCAACGTTCTGGGCAAAGTTGTGGGCACGCTTCAGATCCGAGGTCCACACATAGGCGGCAAGACCATACTTCGTGTTGTTCGCCAGCTCGAGTGCCTCTTCGTCGGTATCGAACGGGGTGATAGCAACGACGGGGCCGAAGATTTCTTCCTGGAAGATTCGTGCGTCCGGCTTGACGTCAACGAAGACGGTCGGCTGAACAAAGTTGCCTTCCGGGAAGCCTTCCGGACGCTCGCCGCCGGCGGCCAGGGTGGCCTCCTGCTTGCCGATCTCGATGTAGGAGGTGACCTTCTCGTAGTGCTCCGGGTGCACCAGGGCGCCGACCTCGGTGGTCGGATCGGAGGGCAGGCCCACCTTCACGCGCTTAGCCTGGGCGGCGTAGCGCTCCACGAACTCATCGTAGATATCGCGCTGAACCAGGATGCGGGAGCCGGCGGTGCAGCGCTCACCGTTGAGGGAGAAGACGCCGAAGATGCAGGCGTCAATAGCTGTCTCCAGGTCGGCGTCGCTGAAGACGATGGCCGGGGACTTGCCGCCCAGCTCCATCGACAGGCCCTTGAGGTGCGGGGCTGCGTTGCCGAAAATGATCTGGCCGGTGCGGGATTCACCGGTGAAAGAGATCAGCGGGACGTCCGGGTGCTTAACCAGCGGGTCGCCGGCGTAGCCTTCCTCGCCGAAGCCGTTGACCAGGTTAAAGACGCCCTTCGGGAGGCCGGCCTCCTCGAAGATGCCTGCCCACAGCTGTGCGGAGAGGGGAGTGAACTCAGCCGGCTTGAGGACGACGGAGTTACCGGTGGCGATGGCCGGGGCGAGCTTCCAGGACTCCAGCATGAACGGGGTGTTCCAAGGGGTAATCAGGCCCGCCACGCCAATCGGCTTACGGTTGACGTAGTTGATCTGGCGGCCCGGTACCTTGTAGGCGTCGTCAGCCTGGGCGACAATCAGGTCAGCGAAGAAGCGGAAGTTCTCCGCAGCGCGCTTGGCCTGACCGTTGGCCTGGGTGATCGGCAAGCCGGAGTCGAAGGATTCCCAAGCAGCGAGCTTGTCCGCGCGGCTTTCGACGATATCCGCAATCTTGTTGAGCACACGGGCGCGCTCACGCGGCAGGGCCTTGGACCACGGGCCGTTCTCGAAGGCCTCCTTAGCGGCAGCAACAGCCTTGTCAATGTCTTCCGGCTTGCCAGAAGCGGCCTTGATGTAGGCCTTATTGGTTACCGGGTCGAGGACCTCGAATTCATCTCCGTCAATCGACGGGACAAACTCACCGTTGATGTAGTGAAGAATTTTCTCTGGAAGGTCGGTGGGCTTAGCAGCATCGTTGTTGATAGCCATGAGTACTGTGAACTCCTTAATCGTTTTTCTTGCGATAGGTGTTGAGGGTGGCCAGTCGGTGTTGCCTGGCCACTTTTTCTATGTAGGCGGGTTCCGCGCCAGCCTCGATGAGGCTGACCAATTGCTCGTGCTCGCGCGTTGACTCTTGGGCTCTCTCCGGCACGTAGCGGAAGGTCGAGACGCGGTGGTATTCCAATTGCTTCCATTGGTCCACCACCAAGTCCTTCAACCTCTCGTTCGGGCACTTGGAGAAGAGAACGCTATGAAATTCTTTGTTGAGCTGGGTAAATTCTTCTGGATCGTGGTGGATATCGAGCTCCCGCATGCGCTGGTTGATCTCCCGCGCCCGGGCAATATCCTCCGCGTTGAGATACGGGGCGGATTGGGCCGTGGCATTGGCTTCCACGGTGGCCACGATGTCCATGGATTCGTAGTAGGCCTCGCGATTGTAGGTGGTCACGCTGGCACCGACGTTGCGTTCGTAGGTGACCATCCCTTCCGCTTCGAGTTGCCGAATAGCCTCACGGACGGGAACTACGCTGATCCCCAGTTCATCCGCGATTGTTGCCAACACGAGGCGATACCCGGGCTCATAGTCGCGAGTCCGAATCCTTTCACTTATCCAGTTATAGGCTTGTTGGGATTTACTTTCCCCGGCTGGTGCTGCGGTTTGCGTCATTGACCACCTGCCTTTCCATCACGGAAAGCGATGTAGGCTTCCTTGTTCGCTCCGGTCGGCGGGAAGAGCCCATCCAAGCTGGCGCCTTCCTCCACCTGGGAAGCGACCCATTCGTCCTCGTGCTCCTTGGCGAGGGCACCTTCGGCGACTTCGGCTGCGATATCGCGGGGGATGACCACGACGCCGTCATCATCACCAACGATGATGTCACCTGGGAGGACGGTGGCGTTTCCGCAGGAAACAGCGATATCGCTATCCCACGGGACATGCTTACGGCCGAGAACGCACGGGTGTGCGCCCTGCGTGAAGACGGGCAGACCAATCTCCTTAACGGCCTCGTAGTCACGCACGCCGCCGTCGGTCACGACGCCTGCGGCACCGCGGACCTTCGCGCGGAGCGCCAGGATGTCGCCAAGCGTTCCGGAGCCGGATTCCTGGCGGGCCTCAATAACGATGACCTCGCCTTCCTTGACGGTGTCGAAGACCTTCTTCTGCTCGTTGAGTCCACCGCCATGAGACTTAAACAGATCCTCACGGCCAGCCACAAAGCGCAGCGTGCGGGCAACACCCACCATCTTGGTTCCCTTGGCCTGCGGGTAGACGCCTTCGATCACGGATTGGTTGATTCCGCGCTGTCGCAGCTGGGCGGACAGGCCGGCGGTCGGTGCCTTCTCCAATGCTGCCTTGAGCTCTGGGTCGAGCCCGCCCTCATCCTTGGGGGGAAGGCCGGCGGATTCGCGGTCACCGTAGGCGTCCTCGCGCTGCTTATCGTCCACGTAGGGCAGGTTGCCCAGCTGTGGATCGAAGGAAGCGGGGACTTCCTTCACGGTGGTCTTCAACCTGCCGGAGCTCACGCCACCCGGCACGTCAACCTCGACCTCAACGACATCCCCCGGCTCGATAACGGAGGAACCCGCCGGGGTGCCGGTGAGGATGATGTCACCGGTCTCCAGCGTCATGTGCTGGGATAGGTCGGCCACAAACTGGGCGAGCGGGAAGATGAGATCCTCATCAGAAGAGGTTCCCTCCTGAACAACCTCGCCATTGACCCAGGTGCGCAGGCGCAGACCCTTCGGGTCGATCCCTTGGGCGTCGATAAGCTCCGGCCCAATGGGGGTGTACCCGTCACGGGACTTGGAGCGGGTGTTGGAGCCCTTATCCTGCACCTTGTAGTCATACAGGCCGATGTCGTTCGAAGCTGTCACGTAGGCGACGTGCTTCCACGCATCCTCAAGCGATACGTTGCGGGCCGGGGTTCCGATGATGAGCGCGATTTCGCCCTCGAAAGCCAGCAGCTCCGTTCCCTCGGGGCGTTCAACAACCCCGCCCGATTCAGCCAGCGTGCTGGTCGCCTTAAGGAAGTAGCTCGGGGTCTTGGGCCAGCGACCGCGCTGAGCTGCGCGGGACTCGAAAGCCACATGGACAGCGATCATTTTGCCCGGTTTAACCGGCAAGAACTCAGGTACAGCCATGAAGAATCCTTAATTGTGAACAAATCCTTGCCCAGATCGTATATTATCCCTACCACCACCGCAAGTGGTTCAACTCACACGCATTTCCATATATGGCACACCACATGCCGAAAGGAACCAGAATGTCGCACACATCTGTCACGCCGGCAATTTCGACGGCCGAACGCCGCCGCGTCGTCGCCGCGACTACCATCGGTACCGCCATCGAGTGGTACGACTACTTCCTCTATGCCGCAGTGGCCGGACTCGTGTTCAACCAGCTCATGTTCGGCCCGCTCGAGGGTGGCCTAGCCACCATCATTTCCTTCCTGACCGTGGGATTGTCCTTCCTGTTCCGCCCCGTCGGCGCGTTTCTGGCAGGACACTTTGCCGACCGTCTTGGCCGCCGCGTGGTTCTCATGGTCACGCTCATCGCCATGGGCGGTGCGACCACCCTCATCGGCCTTCTGCCCACCTACGAGACCGCTGGAATCTGGGCGCCGATCCTTCTCATCACCCTGCGCATCATCCAGGGCATCTCCGCAGGTGGCGAGTGGGGATCCGCCGTGCTCATGGCTGTGGAACACGCGCCGAATGACAAGCGCGGCCTCTACGGCGCAGGCCCCCAGATCGGCGTTCCTGCCGGTCTGCTGCTTTCTTCCGGCGTGCTCTCCATCATGAACACCATCGCGCCTGGCGACGCCTTCATGAGCTGGGGCTGGCGCGTACCTTTCCTGCTCTCCTTCGTTCTCATCCTGGTGGGCTACCTCATCCGCATGGGCGTCGACGAGTCCCCGGTCTTCGAAGAGATTGCAGAGCGCGAGGAGGAAGAGGCCACCAACCCCATAGGCAAGCTCTTCAAGAACTTCACCCCGCTAGTCCTCGTTGCCGCCCTCGTTTTGCAGGTAACGGCACCGTCGGCTACATGACCACGGGCGGCTATATTCAGCGCTACGCCACCGATCCCGACGGCCTCGTTGCCCTCGACCGCGGTGACGTGCTCAACGCGGTGACCGTCTCTGCAGTCACGTGGGCATTGATGACTTTGTTCGCGGGATACATCTCCGACTATATCGGCCGCCGAAACACCTACCTCATCGGATTCATCTTGCAGGGAATCGGCGCTGCCGCCCTTTTCCCGCTGGTCAACACCGGTAGCCTGGGGCTTCTCTACGGCGCACTCATTTTCCTGACCGTCGGCCTGGGCCTGACCTATGGGGCACAGTCCGCGATGTACGCCGAGCTCTTCCCAGCCTCCATTCGCGCTACCGGCGTGTCCATCACTTATGCGCTTGGCTCGGTGTTGGGCGGCGCCTTCGCCCCCATGATCGCCGCGTCGCTCGTGGAGGCTACCGGCACCACCTTCGCGGTGTCGGGCTACCTCGTCTCCGCCTCGATTGTCGGCTTCATCTGCGCTTTCATCCTGCGCGAGCGCAAGGGAATCGCACTCGGCGCAGAGCACGAGTCCGAGCAATCTCAGGGACACTTCATCTTCAGCCCGCGCTAGGCGACGTCCTGTGCGCAGATCATTGTGCAGAAGACGCGCATCATATATGATTCTAAAAATAAGACCCAGCTCACATACTCCAGACGCCTTGAACTGAGTCACCATCTCCACGAGCAAAGCTCACAGAGCGATGGGGGAGTAGCTACCACCCCCATCACTCGCTTTTGTTCTCGACCACGACAACCCGCTGACTAAGGAGTCCACAGTGCAGTTCCACCACAACGGCTACGTTTCGGAAGATCCCCGCGTGCACGATGCCGCAGGGTATGGCATCGATCGCGCCTCTGAGCTTCCCGATGAAATGGACGTCCTCATTGTGGGCTCCGGCCCGGCCGGCATGATCGCAGCCGCACAGCTAGCAATGTTCCCCGACGTCAACACGCGCATCATTGAACGCCGCCCCCACCGCCTCGAGTTGGGCCAGGCAGACGGCATCCAGTCCCGTTCCGTAGAAACCTTCCAGGCCTTCGGCTTTGCCAAGGAAATCACGGAAGAGGCCTATGAAATCACCGAGATGTCCTTCTGGAACCCCGATCCGCAGGACCGCTCCAAGATTGTTCGCGGCGCCCGTCCGATTGACGACGAACACGGAATCTCCGAGTTCCCCCACCTCATTGTGAACCAGGCTCGCGTGTTGGACTACTTCGCCCGCTACGCACGCCGAGCACCCGGCCGAATCACCCCGGATTACGGCTGGAACTTCGTCTCCCTTGAGGTAGGGGAGGGCGAATACCCCGTGACGGTGCACCTCGAGGATGTCGACGGCAACCCGCGCGACGTACGCGCTAAGTACGTCGTGGGCTGCGATGGCGCGAAGTCCCGCGTCCGCAAGTCCATTGGGTGCTCGCTCAAGGGTGACCAGGCCAATCACGCATGGGGCGTCATGGACGTTGTCGTCGATACCGACTTCCCGGACTGGCGCACCAAGTGTGCCATCCACTCCCAGGCAGGCTCGATCCTGCACATCCCGCGTGAGGGCGGTTACCTCTGCCGCATCTACGTCGACCTTGGCGTCGTGCCCGAGGATGACAACCACAAGGTCCGCTCCACCCCGATTGAGAAGATCATCGAGAAGGCAAACGAGATCTACTCGCCCTACTTCATCGACGTCAAGATGGTCGCTTGGCACTCCGTGTACGAGGTGGGGCACCGCCTCGTCGATGCCTTCGACAACAACGATGAGGACCCGCGCGTCTTCCTCACCGGCGACGCCTGCCACACCCACTCCGCCAAGGCCGGCCAGGGCATGAACGTCTCCATGCAGGATGGCTTCAATATCGGGTGGAAGCTCGGCCACGTCCTCGATGGCCGCGCGCCGAAGGAACTCCTGGCCACCTACCACGGCGAGCGCCAGCCAGCCGCGCAAAACCTCATCAACTTCGACCGCGAATGGTCGACCCTCATGGCCACCCCAACCGAGGAGCTGGATGATCCCGAGGCAGTCGAGAAGTACTACGTCTCCGCAGAGGAGTTCGCCGCCGGCATGATGACGCAGTACGAAGAGAACCTCATCGTCGGCAACACCGAGCACCAGAAGTTGGCCGTCGGCTTCCCGGTAGGCAAGCGTTTCAAGTCCTACGAGGTTCTGCGCCGCTGTGACGCGTACCCCCAGCACCTGGGCCACCAGCACACCGCTGACGGCCGCTACCGCATCTACGCCTTCGCTGATGCCCCCAAGGCCGGCGAGACCTCAAAGCTCAGCGAGTGGGCTGACAAGGTGGGCCCCATCCTGGCCAAGTTCACGCCCGAGGGTGCCGATGAGAACACCTATTTCGACGTGAAGGCTATTTACCAGCAGACGAACCATCACGAGTACGAGATCCTGGACGCTCCGCTCCTGTTCCGCCCCCGCAATGGCAAGTTCACTATCCCGAACTGGGAGAATGTTTTCAATGCTCTGCCGGGAGACAAGGACATCTTCCACACCCGCGGCATTTCCCGCGACGGTGCCGTCGTCATCGTTCGCCCGGACCAGTACGTGGGAGCGGTCCTTCCGCTCGATGACCCAGCTGCCATCGAGGACTACTTCTCTTCCGCGCTCATCAAGCTCACGTAGTTCGTTTCAAGCTCAAGGAGCTTGAAACTGAAAGGGGCCCAGCACAACGCTGGGCCCTCTTTTAATGCCGCCGCTAAGCCCCCACAGAAAGAAAGAAACCTAGCAAAAGAAACCTAGCTGCTGCCAAACACAGCACCTAGGTTTCACGTGAAACAACCTCGCAGGAATGCTACTGCAGCAGCGTCCTATCGGAGGTCGCTCCCTTAATCTTCGCGAACTCCGCCATGAGATCCTCTACCGTGAGCTTCGCCTTCTGCTCGGCGTCAGCGGAATAGATGATCTCTCCCTCATGCATCATGATGAGACGGTTTCCCACTTGCAGCGCTTGCGCCATATTGTGCGTCACCATCAGAGTCGTGAGCTGACCTTGCTCCACAATGCGCTTCGTCAATGTCGTTACCAGCTCGGCGCGCTGCGGGTCGAGGGCCGCCGTGTGCTCATCCAGAAGCATCACCTTCGGGTTAGTAAAGCCGGCCATGAGCAACGACAGCGCCTGGCGCTGACCGCCGGAGAGCAGCCCTACCTTGGTCCCCAGACGCTTCTCTAGGCCGAGCTCGAGGGATTCCAACTGTTCCACGAAGATGGCCCGGCGCGCGGAGTTGAGACCCAAACCGAGGCCACGCTTCTTGCCGCGCAGGTACGCCAAGGAGAGATTCTCCTCAATCGTGAGGTTTGGTGCCGTACCCGCCATGGGGTCCTGAAAGACGCGCCCGACCTTCCTTGCACGCTTGTGCTCCGGCTGGCTCGTCACGTCCTGGCCGTCGATCGAGATCTTTCCCGAATCCGGGATGAGTCGGCCCGCGACGGAGTTCAGCAGTGTCGACTTTCCCGCACCGTTAGAGCCGATGACAGTGACAAAATCGCCGGAGGCAAGTTCCAGGGAGACGTCGCGAAGCGCACGGCGTTCGTTGACCGTACCCGGGAAGAAGGTCTTCGAAATCTTATCTACTTTGAGCATGATCTAGGCCTTCCTCTTCCCGCGCACCTTCGTCATACGCGGCACCAGCAGAGCGACAATAACCAGCAGCGCCGTGATGAGCTTCATGTCATTCGGGTTGAGGCCTACCTGAAGCGCAGCGAAGATGATGAGACGGTAGATCACGGAGCCCAACGCCACCGCAACCACGGCCATCCACAAGCGCGACTGGGGGAGTACCGCCTGTCCCAGGATGACGGATGCCAGACCAACCAGGATGAGTCCGATACCCATCGAAATGTCGGCGAAGCCCTGGTACTGCGCGATGAGCGCACCGCACAGGCCCACCAGGCCATTGGACAGGGCCAGGGTCAGGATCTTGGTGAAATCGGTGGACACGCCAAAGGAGGTGATCATCTGCTGATTGTCACCTGTTGCGCGCAGAGAAAGTCCCAGGTCCGTGGACAGGAACCACACGATCAGCAGGCAGAGCAGCACCGCACCCAGGGCGAGCAAGCCCACCCCGGCCCACGACCCCATTACTGCATCCAGCGGGGTAAACACCGAATCTTGGGAGAGCAACGGAACGTTGGCGCTGCCCATGATGCGCAGGTTGATGGACCACAGACCAATCATCGTGAGGATACCCGCAAGCAAACCGTCGATGCGGCCTTTCGTGTGCAGAAGTCCCGTGATGCAGCCGGCGATAAAGCCGGTGACAAAGCCTGCGGCCGATGCCAGAAAGGGATTAACCCCATTCGTAATGAGCACGCCGGCCGTCGCAGCCCCGGTGGTAAAGGAGCCATCGACGGTCAGGTCCGGGAAGTCAAGGACGCGGAATGTCAGGTAGACGCCCACGGCCATGACCGCATAGATGAGCCCTAGCTCGAGTGCACCAATCACAGCTTCTCAGCCTTCTCCATGATCTCCTTCGGTACCTCAACGCCCTGTGCCTTCACGGCATCCTCGTTAATGACGTAGGTGTACTCAGAGGCGGTTTCTACCGGGGTCTCGGCCGGGTCTGCGCCGTCCTGGAGGATGCGCAGCGCCATCTCACCGGTCTGGCGGCCCAGCTCCTTGTAGTCGATACCGATGGTGGCGGCAGCACCACCTTCAACGGCACCCGAGTCCGCTGCGATGACCGGGATGGTCTTGTCGTTGGCTACCTTGATCAGGGAGGAGATGCCGGAGACGACCATGTTGTCGGTGGGCACGTAGATGGCATCGACATCGCCCAGCGCTTCCACGGCCTGCGGGATCTCCGTCACGGAGGTTACGGTCTGCGACTTCACCTCAATACCCTTCGGCTTAGCGGCCTCCGTCAACTGCTCCACCTGCACCTTGGAGTTGACCTCGGCGGAGGAGTAGACCACGCCGACGGTCTTGGCGTCTGGGACCAGCTGGGTAATCAGCTCAACCTGCTCCTCGATGGGCGCGGCGTCAGAGGTACCAGTGACATTCTTGCCCGGCTTATCCAGGGACTCCACCAGCTCCGCCTCCACAGGGTCCGTCACCGCGGTGAACAGAAGCGGTTTGTCCTTGATGGACTTGCTCATGGCCTGGCCGGCCGGGGTGGCGATTGCCAGGTAGAGGTCGTGATTAGCATTTGCCATCTGCTGGGAGATGGACACCGCGGTGCCCTGTTCGCCATTGGCATTCTGGATGTCCCAATCCACGTCCACGCCCGCTTCCTCGAAGGCTTCCTGGAAACCTTCCGCGGCGGCGTCGAGCGAGGGGTGCTGAACCAGCTGGTTGATACCGATGGAGTAGGAGTCTCCACCACCGGAATCACCGCCGGCGTTGTCCGAGGATGAGGAGCACCCCACGAGGGCGGCGGCGCTCAGAGCGAGAGCGGAGAGAGCAGCAGCAGTTTTAGAGAACATAACGGTCCTTTTCTACTCTAGAGTGACTGTTGTGACCGTTATTTAAGCCTCTTTCCATGCGTTTAAGCAGCAGTTTTGTGAATATTTTTCCCGCACGGGGGTACTCTTAGCCCTCCAAAAGCTATACTGTGACAGTTTTAGAGTCCTATATCACATGCTTAAGCTGCATGTTTCCTACATCACCCAGCTCGCTGTGGCCCTGCAGCACATAGACCCCACGGGGGTACCCGCTCACATTTATCTGTACGGCAGAAGGTATCGGTGTTAGAGTCAGTGATGTGAAGAACATTTCGAACCTTTGGTGGTGGCGCGCGTAACCCGCGGGCCTCGTTGTTCTCCCATATTTAAGGCCCGCAGCTGCGGGCTTTTCGGCGTTTTGCTCTCTTTAAAAGCTCGCGGCAGCACACAACATCGTTAAAGAAAGACACCGTATGCCGTTTACAGCCAAACGCGAGGTCGGGTACACACCCGACGCCAGTGCGCTCTTTTATGCCCTCGCCACGCCGCAGGACTCCCTGCTCTTAGAATCAGCGGACATTGAGTCCAAGAAGAACCTCACGTGTATCGCGATCACCAAGGCAGCGCTCAAAGTCGTCTGCCGCGGCCAAGCGGTCACCGCTACCGCATTAACGCCCGCTGGCCAGCTGCTCCTCGACGAGCTTCGCCAAGACTTCCGCTCCAGGATCAGCCAGGACGGTGAGGATAGCACCACCTTTAGTTTCGAGCTCTCCACCGAGCACGATGAGCGCGCCCGCCTCCGCGCCACCTCCACCGCGGATATCCTGCGCACCTTACAATTCAGCCAACTGTATTCCAGTGAATCACTGCCCTTCATCGGCGGCGGTTTCGCCTTCGACTACGTCGAAACCTTCGAGAAGCTACCCCCGGTTCCCGACGGACTCAACGGATACCCCGATTATGAGTTTCTCGTCGCCGAGCACGTTCTCACCGTGGACCACCTGACGGAGACCGCGAAGATCGAGGGGTGGGGCGTCGACAAGCAGGCGCTCGAGGAGGAGCTCGACCGCGCCGCCCGCACCGAGCCCATCACGCCCCAGCCCCCGCAGCCACTCACCACGTTCTCCGCGCGCGCCTCCATCGACGACGCTGCTTTTCGACGCCACGTGGAGCGCCTCCAGGGCAACGTCCACGCCGGCGATATTTATCAGGTGGTCCCTTCCCGTGCGTTTAGCCTCGACTGCCCCGACGCCTTCGCTGCCTACCGCACGCTGCGTGAGACCAACCCCTCGCCGTACATGTTCTACCTGCGCGGCGCCGAGCACGAGCTGTTCGGCGCCTCTCCGGAATCCAACCTGAAGTACACGGCCACCGACCGGCAGGTACAGCTCTACCCGGTCGCCGGCACCCGCCCGCGCGGCGCGACCCACGAGCTGGACATCCGCAATGAACTCGAGATGCGCACCGATTCCAAGGAGGTCTCCGAGCACATCATGCTGGTGGACCTGGCCCGCAACGACCTCGCCCGCGTCGCCGTCCCCGGCACCCGACAGGTCGCTGATCTGCTCCAGGTGGACCGCTATTCCCGCGTGATGCACCTGGTCTCCCGCGTCGTCGCCACGCTGCACGAGGATTTCGACGCCCTCGACGCCTACCGCGCCTGCATGAACATGGGCACACTGACCGGCGCGCCGAAGCTGCGCGCGATGGAGCTCATCCGCGAAACTGAGGGCACTCGCCGCGGCTCCTTCGGGGGAGCTATCGGTTACCTGCGCGGCGATGGATCCATGGATAACTGCATCGTCATCCGTTCCGCATACGTCAAGGATGGCACGGCCGTCGTCCAGGCCGGCGCGGGGGTCGTGCGCGATTCCATCCCCCAGTCCGAAGCCGATGAAACGGTCCACAAGGCCTACGCGGTGCTCAGTGCCATCGCCCAGGCACACAACGCATCCCTGGAGGTCATCCGATGAACCCACACGTCGTCCTCATTGATAACCACGATTCCTTCGTCTACAACCTCGTCGACGCCCTCGCCGGCTATAACACCACCGTTTTCCGTAATACGGTGCCGGTGGAGGAGGTTCTCGCCGCCCAACCCGACATCATCATCCTCTCTCCCGGCCCCGGCCATCCGCGCGACGCTGGATCGATGATGCAACTCGTCGACGCCTCCCTCGGCCGCATCCCCATCCTCGGCATCTGCCTGGGTTTCCAGGCGCTGCTCGAGCACTTCGGCGGCACCGTCGAGCCCTGCGGCCCAGTCCACGGTTCCTCTGTGCCCATGACGCTGACCGACGCTGGCGCGAAGCACCCGCTCTTCCAAGGGCTCACTACTGATTCCGAGCCAGATAATCCGAACTACGTGGGCCGCCTCGTCCCCGTTGCGCGCTATCACTCCTTGGGCTGCGCGAGCATTCCCACCCAGATGCGCAGCCTCGCGGAGACGGAGACCGACATCGGCCCTGTCACGATGGCGGCGGAAACCGTCGACGGCATGGCCCTCGGCCTTCAGTTCCACCCGGAGTCGGTGCTAACTCCGACCGGCCCCATCATGATCGAACGCTGCATTGAACAACTTTCTTCTCTACCCACCATGGAAGGAGCCAAGTAATGACCAATAATCACGCCCTCAAGACACTGCAGGAATTCCTCGATATCTCCGAACCGACCCTCGAGCAAGCAATCGAGGTCTTCACCCCGCTGACGGTGGGGGAGTATGACGACATCCATATCGCCGCCCTCCTTACCCACATCCGCACGCGCGGCGAGACCTTCGCCGATGTAGCCGGCGCCGCCCGCGCCTTCCTCAACGCCGGCCGCCCCTTCCCGGTTACCGGCAAGGGCCTCATGGATACCGCGGGAACCGGTGGCGATGGCGCCAACACCATCAACGTCACCACCGGCGCATCCCTCGTCGCCTCCGCCGGCGGGGTCAAGATGGTCAAGCACGGCAACCGCTCCGTATCCTCCAAGTCGGGCTCCGCGGACGTCCTTGAGGCCCTCGGCATTCCGCTTGATCTCGATCCAGACCGCGCGGTCCGCCAACTCGAGGCCTCGAATTTCACCTTCCTCTTCGCCCCCGCGTATAACCCGGCGGTTGCCCACGTGCAACCGGTGCGCAAGGGCCTTGGCGTCTCCACACTCTTCAACACCATGGGCCCACTGCTCAGCCCAGGCCACCCGGAGTTCCAGATCATGGGCATCGCCAACCCCGAACAGGGTCAGCTCATTGCTGAGGTGTTCAAGGATCTTGGCCGCACGCGCGCGCTCGTCGTCCACGGCGCCGGCACCGATGAGATCGCTGTCCACGGCACCACCCAGGTCTGGGAGCTTCGCGACGGCACCATAACCCACTACGAACTCACCCCTGAGGACCTCGGCATTTCCCGCCACGAGCTAGCTGACCTCGCCGGCGGCAACGGCAAGGAAAACGCCGAGGCCCTGCGCGCCGTCTTCGCCGGCACCGGCAAGCCCGCCCACCACGATGCGATCGCCGCGACCGCCGGCGCGATGTTCTACCTCAATGGCACGACCGACTCCATCCAAGAGGGCGTCGCGCATGCCGACCAGCTCATCAAGGATGGCACCGTGGCTGCATGGCTGAAGAAGCACGAGGAGGCGAACTATGGCTCTGCCGACCGTGCTTGAGGGGATCGTCGCCAAGCGCCGCACGCATCTGCCCGCAATCCGTGAGCGCCTGGCGCACGTTGATTTAGCTTCCCTCCCGCGCTCGGAGCGCTCCTTCTACGATGCGCTCCGCGGCACCAACCGCTTCATCATGGAGTGCAAGTCTGCCTCTCCGTCGCTGGGGCTGATTCGCGAACACTACGAGCCCGGGGCCATCGCACGGGTGTACTCGCGCTACGCTTCGGCCATTTCGGTGCTGTGCGAACCGGATCGTTTTGGTGGCGACTACGACCACCTTCAGACCGTGGCTCTATCCACGCACCTGCCCGTCTTGTGTAAGGACTTCATCGTTGACCCCATTCAGGTCTACGCCGCTCGCTATTTTGGCGCCGACGCCATTTTGCTCATGATGTCGATCGTCGATGACGACACCTACGCGGAACTCAAGCAGCTGGCGGATTCCCTTGGGCTCGATGTCCTCACCGAGGCCATCACCGAGGAGGAGGTCGCCCGCGCCACTGCCTTTGGCATCGACGTGATCGGAATTAACAACCGCAACCTCCACGACCTCAGCATCGATCTCACTCGCTCCGAGCGCCTTTCACACCACGTCCCGGCTGGCAAGGTCATCGTCTCGGAGTCGGGCATCCGCGACAACCAGACCGTTCGCCGCCTGGGCTCTCACGCGAATGCCTTCCTCGTTGGCTCCCAGCTCACCGGCACGCCCGATATCGACCGGGCCGCCCGTGAGCTAGTCTATGGCCAAAACAAGGTCTGCGGCCTCACGACGTGGTCAGCGGCCCAGGCCGCCCGTGCCGCCGGTGCCGTCTACGGAGGATTCATCTTCGAGGAGGCGTCCCCGCGCAATGTTTCACGTGAAACCGCGCTCGACATCATCGCCCACGAACCCGACCTCAACTACGTCGCGGTCTCTCGCCGCATCTCCGGCTGGGAGGAGCTTGCCTTCGACGACATCGCCGCCCTACAACTCCACGCGCCTTACCAAGGAAGCACCGAGGCTGAGCTCGAACTCATTGAGTCAGTGCGCGCCGTGGCGGGGGAGCGACAGGTCTGGCGCGCCATCGACATGACGGCACCCCATGGCCCCGCCCTTGCCTCCGCGCTTGCCGACGCCGCCGACAAACTCATCCTCGACTCCGGCGCCGGCGGCACCGGCACCTCCTTCGACTGGACTACGGTTCCGGACGGCGTAAAGAAGAAGGCACTACTCGCTGGCGGTCTCAATCCCGACAACCTACCGGATGCACTGCGCGTCGGTACCGTTGGCCTCGATATCAATTCAGGCGTAGAGGTTAACGGTAGGAAGGACACCGCGCTCATTGCCAAGGCCTTCGACACGATTCGTCACTTTACGTATTAACCCCCACCCCAAGCTTTGCTCCAAGCCCTAGCTAAAAGGAACACTATGACCAACCCACAGGACACCAGGGAGACCCTCCTACCCGCTTATTTCGGGGAGTTTGGCGGACAATTCGTTCCCGAATCCCTCATCCCGGCGCTCGACCAATTAGAGAGGGCCTTCGTCGACGCACAGAACGATCCCGCCTTCCGCGAAGAGCTGGCCGGCTATCTTCGCGACTATCTCGGCCGCCCAACCCCTCTCACCGAAGCCACCAAGCTCGGCGGAAAGGCACGCATCTTTCTTAAGAGGGAGGACCTTGTCCACGGCGGCGCGCACAAGACTAACCAGGTGATCGGCCAAGCGCTCCTGGCCAAGCGGATGGGGAAGACCCGTATCATCGCTGAAACCGGCGCCGGCCAGCATGGCACGGCGACCGCCCTCGCCTGTGCTCTGCTTGACCTCGATTGCGTGATCTACATGGGCGCGAAGGACGTCGAGAGGCAGCAGCCCAACGTCTACCGAATGGAGCTGATGGGCGCGAAGGTTGTTCCGGTCGACTCCGGTTCCGGCACGCTCAAGGATGCCGTCAACGAAGCTCTCCGTGACTGGACCGCCACCTTCCACGAATCTCATTATCTCCTCGGCACTGCGGCTGGGCCGCACCCCTTCCCAACGATCGTTCGCGAGTTCCACAAGGTGATTTCCGAAGAGGCCAAGGCCCAGATGATCGAGCGCACCGGCGGTTTGCCGGATCTCGTCGTCGCGTGCGTCGGCGGCGGCTCGAACGCCATTGGTATGTTCGCTGACTTCATCGATGAGGAATCCGTCGAACTCGTTGGAGCGGAACCCGGGGGAGAGGGACTCGATTCCGGACACCACGGCGCGACCATCAACAACGGCACCATCGGCATCCTCCACGGCGCCCGCTCATATCTCATGCGCAATGCCGACGGCCAGGTTGAGGAATCCTATTCCATCTCCGCTGGCCTCGACTACCCGGGCGTCGGTCCACAGCACGCACACCTCGCTCAGACGGGGCGCGCAACCTACGTCGGCATCACCGACGCCGAAGCTCTCGAAGCCTTCCAGCTCCTCAGCCGCCGCGAGGGCATCATCCCCGCCCTCGAGTCCTCGCACGCATTGGCCTATGCCCTCAAGCGCAAGGATGAAGACATCACCATTCTCGTTTCCCTGTCTGGGCGTGGCGACAAGGACATCGACCACGTCCGCCGAACCCTTAGCGAGCACCCCGAACTCAAGATCACGGAGGACAAGTAATGAGCCGTTACGAGAAACTCTTCTCCACCCTAGCCGCACGCGGTGAAGGCGCTTTCGTTCCTTTCATCATGCTCAGCGATCCCGATCCCGAGACCGCACTCACCATCGTCCGCGCGGCCGTCGCCGGTGGCGCCGACGCCCTCGAGCTTGGTGTCCCGTTCTCGGATCCTGTCGCCGACGGCCCAACGATCCAGGCCTCCCACATTCGCGCGCTCGCCGGCGGTGCGACGGTGGATTCCGCTATCGAGCAGATCCGTCAGATCCGCAGTGAATTCCCGGACCTGCCCATCGGCATGCTCATCTACGGCAACGTTCCCTTCACCCGCGGGCTCGAGACCTTCTATTCCGAATTTCACGAGGCCGGCGCCGATAGCATCCTGCTTCCCGACGTCCCCGTTCGCGAAGGCGCCCCCTTCGCCGCTGCAGCCGACAAAGCAGGAATCGATCCCATCTTCATCGCACCAGCACAAGCCTCCGAGAAAACACTCGAGGGCGTCGCGAAGTATTCCAAGGGCTATATCTATGCGATCTCCCGCGACGGCGTTACCGGCACCGAGAAGGAGTCAGAGACACGCGGGCTCGCTGACGTAGTGGACAACGTGAAACGTTTCGGAGGTGCACCGATTCTCCTTGGCTTTGGAATCTCCACCCCGCAACACGTTGCCGACGCCATTGCTGCTGGCGCTGCGGGAACAATCACCGGTTCCGCTCTGGCCAAGGTCGTTGATGCCCACCTCGACGATGACAACCGCCCCAACGACACTCTCGCCGCTGCGGTCACCGACTTCGTATCCACCATGAAGGCAGCCACCAAACAGTAGCCACGAAACAGTAGCCGGCTTCGACAGGCACGCCTCGCAACGGTCTCTTTCCGTCAGAATCCGCGCCTACGCGCGGCAGAGCGGAAGGGGGCCGTTTCACGTGAAACACTTCCCTAGAAGGGAATCTCCTCTCCGCCATTCGTGTAGCGATCTGCCGGATCAGTCATGTCGAATACTTCGACCATGGTTCCGTTATCCATTTCCACCTTCAGAGCCTGCGCGGCTTCGTGCATCTTGCGACGGTGAGCAACGACGTCTTCCGCAATGGTCCGGGCCCACACCTTCGAGGCTGGTGCCAAAGGGCCGGTCGCTTCCGTGACCGCCCAGGTTCCGTCCTCGTACAGCCACACGACATCGCCGGTTGCGGGATCCAGGATGTAAAAGGCCCGCCCATCTGTCTTCATATTGTGATGGTGCTGGCAAAGGGCCACCATGTTATCCGGATGCGTCGGGCCGCCATCCGCGTAGTTAATCCGGTGATCCAACTGGCAGGCCCATGCAGGACGATTACAACCAGGCGCCCGGCATGTGCCGTCGCGGCCTTCGACATACTTTCTCAAGAATTCCGACGGCTGGTAGCCCTGACAAGCTTCCGGGGCAGTGGTGAAATCGCGCCTCACGGTCTTCGAAGCCGGAACGCCCTCGCCGTTCCACCCATGTCCTTGGACATAGACCGGCGCACCCTCGACGTCTTTTGCCTTGTATTCGTGGACGACGACCTTACCCGCCTCTGGCTCGATCTTGCCGGTAATGAGCAGTACCAGCGCATCGGCCATGGAGACGCCATGTTCCTTTGCTGCCAACTTGATGGTTTCGTGGATGACGACACCCACGTTGCTATCCACTTCTAGCTCGATTAACCCACGTTCCCCGCGGGTGAGAAGAGAGTAGCGATTCTTCTTGCGCTTGTCACGGAAGGATACGGAGTCATCGAGCACCTTGCAGATGTCTCGAACCTTGCGCCGTATCTTCTCTACTGAGGGAAAGACTTGATTCGGCTTGGTCGGCGTTAACCAGACGGATAGCTTCTCATCCACTTCCGCTATAACAGCCGCCGTCGGATTGCCAAGCTTTGCCATCACCTGATCGATAGCAACTAGCATCTGCATGTCCAGTAAACAGTCCGCCTTCTGCAGGGCACGCAGCTTCGGCATTTCATCAAGACGGATCAGCGCCATGACATTGCGCGCAACGTGAGCCGGAGATTTTCCGGTCTTTTGCCCGATGCGCATAAAGGCGGTATCGGAGTCCTCATCGAGTGGTGGTTGGACGCCTGACCAGAATTCGTACTCGATTCTGCGCATGAGCTGACCAGCCATGCATTCAGGATCACGCGGATTTGAGTGGGAAAAGTATGCAGTGGGAAGTGACGTAGATGATTGTGCTGTGGTTGCCATGGGTAGCTGCACCCCTAAATTTGCGGAACAATTCGTTCCCCCACACCCAGCTATAGAATACCTGTTCTAACAATAAAGCGCAAGCCCTCTCCCAAGAAAATGGGGCTTAGGCCCGAACCGCCACGGCCAGAACCGCAGTCTACGCATCGGGCCACTAGCCCCCCACACGGCTGCGCACACTCTCCGAAATTAGGGCAAGAAAAATCCCCCTTCGCCCAACTATCCATCGCGGGTATCATGTCGGAAAAGGGGGAGTAGAAGCTTCAGGGTTTCACGTGAAACTTAGGCCTTGCTGAGCTCTTCGTCAGCAGCCTCGGCATCTGCCTCGGCCTCTAGGCCCTCAATCTTATCGCGCGCGAAGCGGTCGACGATCATGGCGATGGCGCCGTCCCCTGTAACGTTTGCGGCGGTACCCACGGAGTCAATAGCGATGTAGGCGGCAATCATCAATGCGACCATCGAGTTATCAAAGCCCATATTCGCTTGCAGAAGTCCGACCGCGACCATCACCGCGCCACCCGGAACGCCAGGAGCAGCGACCATCATGATGCCCAACAGCAAGATGAAGCCAAGGGCCTTCCCAAGGTCAGCTTCCATACCATCAGCCATGTACACGATCGCGAAAGCGTACAGGGTGAGCTTGATCATCGAACCAGAAAGGTGAATCGTCGCGCAAAGCGGAATCACGAAACCTGCCACCGGCTTGGAGATTCCATTCTTCAGTGCGGCGTCGAGAGTGACCGGAATAGTAGCCGCAGAGGAAGACGTACCCAACGCAGTAAAGTACGCCGGAGCCATGTTCTTCAGTGCAGAGAATGGATTCTTGGCCGCAATCGCGCCAGCGATAATGTACTGCAGCACCAGGTAGACCAAGGTCATCACAACCGCGAGCAGAAGCACCTTAGTGAAGGCGATCAGCACGGTACCGATATTTCCATTCATACCCAAGGAGAGGAACATACCGAAGATGTAGATCGGCAGAAGGGGGATCACGAAACCCCAAATGACCTTGATAACGACGTTCTCAAATTCCTTCGTAAGTGTGTAAAGATTGTCCGACTTCACAGTCGTCATGGCTACGCCGATACAGAAGGACAGCAGCAGCGCCGTCATCACTTCGAAAGGCGCTGGCATCTCAACCGTAAAGTACGGCTCGAGAGCTCCCGCATCGATGTCAGAAACCTCGGTATTGAGCGTTTGTCCGGCCAGCAAAGTGGGGTAGAGGACCTGGGTCAAGCCGTATGCGATAAGCCCTGCCACGATAGTCGAGCCGTAGGCAATTCCCGCAGTAATGCCCAACCACTTACCGGCACCACGCCCAAGGCCTGCGATTGCCGGGGCCACGAGCGCAAGGATAAGGACTGGAATGAAGAAGCCGAGGAAGTTTGAAAACAGGCCGTTATAGGTTGCGAAAGCCCTGCCAAACCATTCCGGGGCAAACTGGCTAACGATGATGCCCAAGACTATCGCGACGATAATCTTGAACAACAGAGAGTTGAGAACACTCTTAAATGTCATGATTGAATCTTTTCTATGGTTGCTACCACGCTGATCAGTTCGCTCGATAATAAAGTCTTTAATATCTACCAAGCGACACGAAATGTATATTACAGCAGCATGCGAATAAATTGAACTGACTTTCTCCCTAACTACGGGGCGGGATAGACTATGGGCATGCTCGTAGTCGGAATCATCTTCCTCATCGTGGCCGCCATCTTTATCGTCGTCGGCGGCCTAGCCTCGCTCCGGAAGCTCCCGGGTAATAGCGTCGTCGGTTTGCGCCTCGCGGAGATCCGCAAGACTAAGGAAGCTTGGGATAATGCCCACGCCGTTGCAGGACCGTTCTGGTTCCTCGCCGGCGTCGCTTTAGTGTTTGGCGGAATCATCGCGCTGCGGGCCGAGGGTTGGATGTGGTTGATCCCAGCACTCACGTTCGTCGTAGCTGTTCTCGCACTCTCGGTCGGTTCCAATATGGGCGCCCGCGCGGCGTATCTCTGGGATCAAGCCCACAAAGAGGATGAGGGTTGCGGTGAATCCTGCAACTGTGGCGACGGTGGGTGCGGGGGAGAGGCACCGACTGTCGACGTCTCCGCGGCCCGTGCTGCCGCAAAACGTGCCGATAACAGCAATCCTCGCTAGCAATCAATAACGTACAGTGACGTTATTATAGTGACATCTTGATTGCTCGCGTTTCGTCACTAACATTATTATTCCAAAGGCCATTCCAATGGTGGGCGATACTCACCATTGGAATGGCCCTTTGTGTGCAGACCCCAGTCTGAAAGATGACTGGGAACTCGACGCCAACTTCGTGGGAAGCCGGCATCGTCTCGTGACAACCTTTAACCTACGGCGCACTATGGATGGCATGAAGAAAAGCGTTAACACCCGAGCAATCCGAATCATCGCCGCAGCCGCACTCAGCATTAGCGTTCTGGGCGCTGGGGCAACCTATGCCTTCACGAATGATTCACGGGGCGGACGACACGTAGCTTCGCCAGGGACCATCTATAGCGATGTCGGTACATCGTACGGATCCTACGATTTCAGCGGCAGTAGGGAAGAAGAGTTACCTGTGTGGGATGGCAAACTCAGTTAAGAACGCTATACCTCACACTATGGAACACGCCGATCAGATAGAGTAAGCACCATGACTACGTGTTCCCGCCGCCTCTTCCTCCTCGGTACTGCCACCACCTTCGCTGGTGCCTATCTCGCCGCCTGCGGCAAAGAACCTACCGCCGAAATAGCCGCGACGGATATACCCGTTGGATCAGCCATCATCGTGGACAAAGTGATCTTTGCTCAACCCACGGAAGGGGAGTTCAAAGCTTACTCCCAAACCTGCCCGCACCAGGGATCCCTCATTACAAAAATCGAGGGCATGACCGCCACCTGCACCAGCCACTATTCCAGCTTTGACCTCGGCACCGGCGAAGTGACCGGCGGTCCCAGCGCCAAACCGCTCACGGAGTACGGCGTGGAGAATGACGGGGGAACGGTACGCAACGTCACCGCCTAACGCACGGTCGAAGCTTCGGGCCGCTTCGCTCAAACCGATGTTTCACGTGAAACGGTGGGGGTGCGTCTACACTCTGTTATATGCTTGAGCGCCTCAAAAGACTCGATCCCCTCATTGTCCTCATCCTCTGCGCCGTTGCGGTCGCCATCGTTCTTCCCGCGCGAGGCAGCTTTGCAGATACCTTCGACGTCCTCACGAACATCGCGATTGCCCTCCTCTTCTTTCTCTACGGAGCTCGACTGTCAACGCGCGAGGCAATCAACGGCATCAAGCATTGGAAGCTCCATCTGACCATTTTGGTCTTTACCTTCGTGGTGTATCCGATCATCGGTCTCGCACTCCGTCCACTCACGGCTTTCATCCCAACCGATCTATACCTGGGCATTCTTTACCTCACCTTAGTTCCATCAACGGTTCAATCATCGGTAGCCTTTACCTCCATCGCCCGCGGAAACGTTCCCGGCGCAATTGTCTCCGCGTCCGCATCGAATCTGGCCGGCGTCTTTCTCACGCCCCTACTTGTCATGGCGCTCATGGGTGCCGGCGACGGCATCCACATCGATAGCTCCGTCTTCCTAGAGATCTCCGTGCTTCTGCTTCTGCCTTTCGTGCTCGGGCAACTCACCAGAAAATGGGTAGGAAAAGTCGCAGCCAGCAAAGCCACCAAAGTGGTGGATCGCGGCTCCATCGCGATGGTGGTGTATGCCGCCTTTTCGAAGGGAATGGTGGACGGGATATGGGCGTCAATTAGCGTCTGGCAGATTCTGTTTCAGATTGTATTCTCAACTGCATTCGTCTTCTTCATGCTCTGGCTGACCAAAGTGGTGAGCAGAAAGCTGGGCTTCGACCGAGAAGACACCATCGCCATCCAGTTCTGCGGTTCGAAAAAGTCCCTCGCCACGGGACTGCCCATGGCCTCGGTGATCTTCGCCTCTGGTGGCACGTCTTTGGGGCTTCTCATCCTCCCCCTTATGATCTACCACCAGGTGCAATTGATGATCTGCGCGTCTATGGCGGCTCGCTATTCGCGGGTAGAGTGAGACCACATGAAAAAGCTTTACGTTCGCACCACCATGACTGTCCCGGAGGTCGGCACCGCCATCCACATCGCGGAACTCGAGGAAATCAGCAACGAGGCTTGCTCCATGTTGCGTATGATTGCCCTCGCGCCGAATGACGCCATCGTCGGCGCCGCAACGCCGACCGCCTCGGTGGGTGACGCCAACATCCCACAGCAAGTGGTGCCGCACCCTGACACCTACGACACGTTCCCCGACATCGACGCCGAGCTTATCGACGCCTTCCAGTTCCACTCCCTGTGGACCGAGGCCATCGCGCTATTCGGCGACTTTTAGCGTACCCACGCTACAGAACGAGATTCACCAGCACCATATAGAAGGCAGTCCCGCCGAAGATGGAAAGACCGGAATTGCGGCGCCACAGGTGCAACGCGGCGGTCACAGCGGCGGCTACGAGGGGAGCAACAATGCTTCCCGTATCGCGAGCTTGGCCGAATAAGGTATAGACCACCAGAACTGCCATCACGCCGACCGGCATGGTGAACCCGAGCATGCTGATGAACTGGCTACCCTTCAGGGCCTTCACGAAGGCGAAGGGAAGCCAACGCAGCACGACGGTCACAATCCCGACGGGGATCAGCACGGCGAAGATGCTGGCCAGTGTTACTCCGGCTGGCATGACGCCTCCCTCCGTAGAATCAGTGCGGTATCGACGCGAGGGGAGAGGTAGCGCACCACGAGCAACACAAAGTAGGCGGACAGCGCCACCATAAGAAGCTGACCAGGAAACAAGAAGCCCGCGAGAATCCCGAGCACCACGGCAGACAGCGGAAGCGAGTAGTCCTTGTTGTTCTGGAAGGAATCGATGGCAAGGACGATGAACAGTGCGACGAGGGCAAACTCCAGTCCCTTCACAGAGGGCGGGATTGCCTGACCGGCCACCGCGCCAATGATGCCGGAACCGACCCACAGCACTTGGCAGTAAAACTGCACCGTGAAGACGAAGGCGCCGCTTGGGCGAGAGTCTCGGGGAAAGGCGGAGAGGACGGCATAGGATTCGTCGGTAAGCGCGTAGGTGGAATAGGCGCGGCCGAGGGGACTAGAAATCTGATCGCGCGGGAAGGTCAATCCATAAAAAATGTGGCGGAAATTGACCATGAAACCAGTGAGCGCAGCCACGGCGGGCGTCACGCCGCCGGTCACCATGGAAATAGCAAGGAATTCCATCGAGCCGGCGTAAATAACGATGGAAAAGATAGGGGTCCACCACCAGTCGAAGCCGGTCTGAACCATGAGCACGCCGAAGGCGAGGCCCAGCGGCACCACCCCCACGGCGATAGGCATGCAAGTCCGTATAGCCTTGATGATCTCCGCGCGCATGGCAGAGATGTTAGCGCAGGGAGAGGCGAAGAGCTCTAATTATCTTCATCGATGTAGCGCGGGAAGGTCGCAAACAGCGGCAAGGGCATGGCTTGGCGGCGCATCACGTCCGACCACGTATCGGTCGAGCCAGAGGAGACCACGTCCTGGGGCAGGGCGGGGGCCACGTACCACTCGCCACGGTCAATTTCTTCATCCAGCTCGCCCGGGCCCCACTCAAAGAAACCAGCGAAGAAGCGCATACCCTCCACCAGATCGGCGACGTCCTCCGGGCTCACGCGCAGATCGACGAGCGCCACGCGCGGGGCGAGGCGATTCAGCGAAGGCTCTTTCTCAATGTCCACGCCCTGGCGGGTCAGCGCCACACCGATGGCCGCCTGCTGGTTGTGCGGGCCGCCGATATAGAGGGCCTGCGGCTTGGCCGCTACGGGTACCCATTCCGGCATGACGTTGAAGAGGGCGACCTCGGAGCGGTTGGTTAGATCCACGCCATACGTGCGCCCGGCGTGCTGCTCCGTGATCAGAATGACGGAACGGTTGTAGTGGGGCGTGAGAGTGTCGGGCGCCGCCACAAGGAGCTGGCCAGGGGCGGGATCATTGCGCTCGAGGGCGTTGAAAAGTCTGTCTGCGTACATCCCTATCTAGAATTCCACCACTCGCGCAGCTTCGCAATAGCCACCTCGCGCTCGAGGGGCCCCTCTTCGAGGCGGAGCTCCTTGAGGTAAGACCAGGCCTGGCCCACTTCGGGGCCGGGCTCAAGGCCGAGGATCTCCATGATCTCGTTGCCATCGAGATCCGGGCGCACGCGTGCAAGATCCTCCTTGGCGGCGATATCCGCGATGCGCTCCTCCAACTGATCGTAGGTGCGCTGCAGGCGGCGGGCCTTGCGTTCGTTGCGGGTGGTGCAGTCAGCGCGCACAAGCTTGTGCAGGCGCGGAAGGAGATCGCCGGCATCGGTGACGTAGCGGCGCACAGCGGAATCGGTCCACTGGCCATCGCCGAAACCGTGGAAACGCATGTGGAGGTAGACCAGCTGGCCGATGTCCTCGGTCGTGGCCTTGGGGAACTTCAGCTTGCGCAGGCGCTTGCGGGTGAGCTTCGCGCCCACCACCTCGTGGTGGTGGAAGCTCACCTTGCCGTCGGTGGTGTCGCGGGTATCCGGCTTGCCAATGTCATGGAGCAGGGCGGCCCACCGCAGAATGAGATCGGGACCGTCTTCCTCCTGCTCCATGGCCTGGCGCAGTACGGTCAGCGAGTGCGCGTACACGTCCTTGTGCTGCGCGTGCTCGTCGGGAGCCATGCGCAACGCCGGGATCTCCGGAAAAACGTAGTCTGCAATGCCGGAGTCAACGAGCAGGTCAATGCCCTTCCACGGCGCGGTGCCGCAGATGAGCTTGTTGAGCTCCACCTGCACGCGCTCCACGGTAATGCGCTGAATTTCACTAGCCATGTCGGTCATGGCGTCGCGCACGCGCTGGGCGACGTCAAACTCCAACTGCGCCGCAAAACGCGCAGCACGGAGCATGCGGAGAGGATCATCGTGGAAGGAAATCTCCGGCGCATCTGGGGTATCGAGGATGCGATTCGCCAAGTCCTCGAGACCGCCCATCGGATCGTGGAATTCGCGGGTGCCGTCCGGGCGCAGCTCGATGGCCATGGCATTGACTTTGAAATCGCGGCGCACGAGATCGCCCTCGAGCGTATCGCCGTACATGACCTCGGGGTTGCGGGACTGCCCGTCATAGCTATCTGAGCGGAACGTGGTGATCTCGATCTGCTGGCCCTTATAGGCCGCCGAGACCGTGCCGAAGTCAATGCCGGTATCCCATACGGTCTCCGCCCACTCCTCGAGGATGGAATAGACCACGTCGGGCCGGGCCGGGGTGGTGAAGTCGAGATCGTTGCCCAGGCGGCCGAGCAGCGCGTCGCGGACGGAGCCGCCGACGAGGTAGAGGGGGGCGTCGTGAAGCGCAAAGCGTTCCACCAGGCCGCTTAAGAGGCCACTGAGCCGGGCGACGGTGGCGTCCGCGCGGGCGAGAACGCCGATTAGCTGAGTGTCCTGAAAATTCACGGATCGAAGTCTACTACGATTAGCAGGGATGACTAAGAACACGCCAGGGTCCAAGCGCCGCCGCCGGCGGGGCGCGGGCCACCGGAACCACCGCACGGGACGCCCCCAGCGCACGTCCACCAACCGCATGACCACGCGGGATGAGACGTCCGCGGGCGGACTCGTCGTGTCCGGATTGGCGGAGGCCGTCGACGTGGACGGCAACGTGGACCTCTCACAGATCTATGTCGCGCTCATCGGCAGGCTGGACCGCCGCGGGCGCCTGCTGTGGTCCATGCCGAAGGGGCATGTGGAAAACGGCGAAGCCAAGGAGCTGACCGCCGAGCGCGAGGTCTGGGAGGAGACTGGCATCCACGGCGAGGTCTTCGCGGACCTGGGAATGATCGATTATTGGTTCGTCTCCGATGGCGTGCGCATTCACAAGACCGTGCACCATCACCTTCTGCGTTTTGTCGATGGCATCATGAACGACGAAGACCCGGAGGTCACGGAGGTGTCCTGGATCCCGGTCTCCGAGCTCATCGAGCACCTGGCCTATGCCGACGAGCGCAAGCTGGCGCGCATCGCCCACGACCTTCTTCCGGATCTCGCGCGAAAGGAAGCTGCCGAAGGAAAGGCGACCCCGCGGTGAGCTGGCGCGCAGCGGCGGCCATCGCGGCCTTGGCGGTGGGCTGCACCGTCCCCGTGGTCCAGGCGGAAACCCTCGATACTGGGATCACCGACTCCCACTACTGGCTCGGCTCCCGCGGACCTGATGAGCTGGAGCTGAGCCTGCTCAGCGCGAGCGAGGCGCGGGTAGGGGAGACGCTGGAGCTGCAGCTGCGCATCCACAACCCAACCGAGAGCGCCGTTGATGATCTCCAGATCACCTCCCGCCGCAGCACTGCCGTGACCTCCACTACGCAGGCCCGCCAAGAGCTGGCCGCAGGATCCTTTCCTTATTATGGGGCCTCGCTCGGCGCAGGGACGCTCCAACCGGGGGAGAGCCGCGACGTCACCGTCAAGGTGCCCACCGCTCTGGGGGAGGACTCGACCCTGGCCATCACGGAGCCCGGCGCGTACCCGCTCCTGTTTACCTTGACCGGCACCCGCGACGGCCAAGCGGCCAGTTTCGCGGAGGAGCGGACGATCCTGGATTTCCAAGGAGAAGAGCCGGATGCCGAAGAGGAGGGCGAGCATTCCTTTTCCCTGGTCTATCCCATCACCGCCCAAGTGGACGTGGTTCCAGGTGATACCGGCGGCGAGGAGCTCATCTTAGAAAGCGAGCAGCTGGCTGAGCAGCTCTCGCCGGGCGGGCGCCTCGATCAGCTGCTCGATGCCTACCTGGAGCATGATCTGCACGGCTCCGGCTGCGTGGCTGGACCTGCGCTGTCGACGCCGCCGACCGCATCCGCCGCTAACCGTCACAGAGCCCTCCATGCCAACGCCCGCCTGCGCGATTCCTGGTTCCCCAGTCGACGATCGCGAACGGCGCGGTGTCAGCGCCGCCGGGTCAAGCTCAAGGTGGACTGCCGCATGCTCATGCCGTGGGCCAACGCAGACACCGACGCCGTGGCCAAAGTGGGCAATGAGTGGCTCACCCACGAGGCCGTCGAGCAGGGCGCGGCCACCATCGAGCGCATCCTCGGCGCCCCGCTCAGCACGCCACTGACCGCGCCGGCCTCTGGGACAAGCGAGCACGCGATGCCCGTTCCGCTGTTGGTGGCGGATAATTCCGAATGGGCAGGCGAAGCCGCCACCTTTGATGCCTCCCTCGGCGCACTCTTAGCCCAAACCGGCTCGAAACCACAGACCACCGGGTACTCCAACCCGGAGCTGCGCTATGACTTTTCCATGGATTCGGAGCAGGCGCGGGCGCTGACGGCGGGGGCGTCGATAAGCGTGGCGTCGGCGCAAGAGGAGACCGTGGCCAAGTTGCCGAACTACCAAGACCCTGCGGCCGCGCGCGCGGTGATGGAAGCAGCGCAGAGGCTCCTTGATTCTGGGCGCCTCCAGCCGCGCCCCGTCACCGCGCTAGATGTGGAGGAGGGCAGCGGTACCCCCGGCAGCCCCTACCCGGATCCCGCGGCCTTTCACGACGCCGAGATCACGCAGGTGACACAGCAGGCGCGCTATACCGATGAACTGATGTCCATCATGGTTAATGATCCAGGCATCGCCATGACGCGCTATAGCTTCACGGCGCCCCTGCGCCACGATCTGCTCACGGCGCTGAGCGCTACCGACCGCTCCAGCCTGCACGGTTTCACGCCCTCGGTGAAGCAGAGCCGCACGCGACTGGAGAAGAACGCGAATATGCTGCGCGAGCTCCGCGCCTCCGTCTCCCTCATCCCGCCGGGCAACGTCTACACTCGCGTTTCGGAGTCATCGCCGCTGCTCATCGTGGCGGAGAACGGCCTGCCGCTGCCTGTCGACGCCCACCTGGCCTACGATGCCCCGGACGGCGCCACCTTGAACACGCAGGACTTGATTCACATTCCGGCCAAGGGATCCATTACCGTGTCCATGACCGCTGACCTGCCGAGCGACGTTGACCAGATGTCGCTGCGCCTGTGGCTAGCAACACCATCTGAGCACCTCATTTCGGATCCAATCGACATTACGGTGCAGACGCGTGCCGGTATCGTTAGCGTCTATGGAGTCGGCGCGATCGCCGCGCTCGCCCTCGTCCTTGCCGCCCTGTTCCGGCTAGGTAAGCGGAAGAAAAAGAAGTCTCACGGATAGTTTTTCTCTATGACACATGAACCTATGTCTGGTGCCCGTCGACGCATTGTCACGCCCTCGCCGCCGGCACCGGTCCCGGAAAAGCGCGCGCCGAGTGGCGTCGTTGCTGTCGACGACGAACTCGAGGACCGTTCGGGACTGAAGGGCAAGTCTGCCTCGGCCCCGAGTGAGTCCCCCGGCGAAGAGAACTCCGACCGCGCCGTTGTGCGCGCCACCGGTTCGATGGCCATCGCGACGATGATCTCCCGCATCACGGGTTTCATCCGCAACGTGCTCATTGGCTCTTCGCTGGGCCCGGCCATTTCTTCCGCTTTCACCACTGCGAACCAGCTGCCCAACCTCATCACGGAGATCGTGCTGGGCGCGGTGCTCACCTCGCTCGTCGTGCCCGTGCTCGTGCGCGCGGAGAAGGAAGACTCCGACCGCGGCGAGGCCTTCGTCCGCCGCCTCTTCACGCTGGCCTTCTCCCTGCTGGCGACGATCACGGTGCTCTCCTGCATCTTTGCCCCGCAGCTCACGCGCATGATGTTGCCGGAGGACGGCAAGGTCAACGCCGTGCAGGCCACCTCCTTTGCCTATTTGCTGCTGCCGCAGATCTTCTTCTACGGGCTCTTCGCGCTCTTCCAAGCGGTGCTCAACACCAAGAACATCTTCGGGCCGGGTGCGTGGGCGCCGGTGGTCAATAACATCATCTCGATCTCGGTGCTCGTGGCCTATCAGCTGGTGCCGGGCAGCCTACATCCCAATGCGCCCTCGCCGATCACGGACGGGCACGTGCTGCTCTTGGCGCTTGGTACCACGGCGGGCGTGGTGGTGCAATGCCTCATCTTGTTCCCGTACCTCAAGAAGGCAGGCATCAACCTCAAGCCGCTCTGGGGCCTAGATGACCGGCTCAAACAGTTCGGTGGCATGGCGTTGGCCATTGTGGCCTACGTGGCCATTTCCCAGCTGGGCTATGTCATCACCTCCCGCGTGGCGGCGCATGCCGATAAAGGTGCGCCCTTTACCTACCAACAGGCCTGGCTGCTTCTGCAGGTGCCCTACGGCGTCATTGGTGTCACCCTGCTGACCGCGATTATGCCGCGACTGTCCCGCAACGCCGCGGACGGTGACGTCAAGGCCGTGGTTCGGGATCTCACGCTCGGCACGAAGCTGACGTTTATCGCGCTGATCCCCATCGTCATCTTCATGACGGGCTTCGGCATCCCGATTGCCCGCGGCCTCTTCCAGTACGGCGCCTTCGACGCGGATGCGGCCGAGTTGCTCGGCCTCACGCTGAGCTTCTCCGCTTTTACCCTGATCCCCTATGCCTTGGTGCTGCTACACCTGCGCGTGTTCTACGCGCGTGAGGAAGCGTGGACGCCGACGTTCATCATCGCCGGCATCACGCTGACCAAGGTGGTGCTTTCCTTGCTGGCCCCGCACGTGGCGGACTCCCCGGAGCGCGTGGTCATCCTGCTGGGCACGGCCAACGGCTTCGGCTTCGTGGCTGGCGCGGTCATCGGCGGCTTCCTGCTCAAGCGCAAGCTGGGCAGCCTGGGCGGCCGCGCGGTCATCGCGACGACTATCTGGTCAGTGCTGGCCTCCATCGTGGGTCTGGTCGTTGCCTACGCCATCAACTACGGCATCAACTTCGTGCTCCCGGCACAGGTGCCGCCGTTTGTGTACCTGCTCAAGCTGGCCGTCGTGGGCCTGGTCTTCGTGATCGTGACCGGCATCGTGCTCTCGCGTTCGGGTCTGCCGGAAGTCATCAACCTGGGCCGCCAGCTGCAGCGCATTCCGGGTATGTCCCGCATCATCAAGATCGAGCATGCAGAGGCCATCGAGGTCGAAGCCCCGGAGCAGCTGGAGTTCCAGCCCATCTTCAGCGTGGATGCCTTCAACTCCTCGCCGGTGCCGCCGCCGATGTCTGCCGGTATCGTCCGCGGCCCGCGCCTGGTACCGGGTGCCCCAGTCTCCGATGGCCGCTTCCGCCTGCTCAAGGATTATGGCTCCGCCCCGGGTACCCGCTTCTGGAAGGCCCGCGAGCAGGCCACCGGACGCCTGGTATCGCTGACCTTCGTGGATACCACGGGCGAGGCACCGATGGCTCCGGCCACCCCGGCCGTGGCCGCCCGCCGCTCCGCCGAGGTCTCCCGCGCCACGCGCCGCCTGGCGGAAATGGAGCTGGATGCCGTGGCGGAGAACATCGATATCCTGTCCTACCGCCAGGGCTGCCTCGTCGTGGCGGACTGGGTCGAGGGCACCTCGTTGAAGACGGTGTCGGAAGACAAGGACCTCGATCCGCGCGCCGTGGCCCACGCCTTGGTACCGCTGGTGCGCACCACGGCCGCCGCCCACGCGGCGGACCTCGTGCTGGGTATTGAGAACCGCAACCGCATCCGCATTTCCACCGAGGGCGTTGCCACGCTGGCCTTCCCCGCGGTACTGCACAGCAACGATGAGGAGACGGACCGCTCGGCGCTGGCCTCCGCCATCTCGCTCCTCGTGGAGTCCACCAAGCCCACCCCGGAGGTGCTGCAGGAGATTGCCGCCGATGCCGAAGAGGGCGAGGACTCCGATCTCGAGGACATCGCTCACCGCCTGGCGGCCTTCGCCGGCGATGGCGAAGAAGGCGAGGAAACCCTCCAGGTTCCAGTGGAGGAAACCCCGCGCAAGGAGGATCCGAGCCCCGCACCGGGCTTCGGCGGCCGCGGCTACTCGGGCTCCGGCACCATCGTGCTGGGCGTTCTTGCCACCCTCTTCGTCGTGGCGATGGCCGCGCTGAGCGTGTGGATCCTCTCCCAGGTGGGTAACGAAAAGACTTCCCCGGTGGTGACCAAGAGCGAAGCCTCGACGGAGGCCACGTTCCCCAACGTCCCGCCGGTCTTGTTCAAGGACGTCAAGAGCACGTCCGTTCCGGAGGGCAAGGAGGTCACGGGCGAATGGACCACGAAGGAAGCAGAATCCGGACTTCTGCTCAGCATTGACAAGCCCACGCAGCTGCACGTGCTACCGCTGGAACAGAAGGATTCCATCGGCGCGAAGTACGTGGTCTACGGGGTGGATACCAAGGATTTCGATCCCACGGATCCGGAATCCGGCACGCTCACCGAACTCGCGCACGGCACCCTGACCAGCGCACGCCAGGACATCGAGCTGAAGAAGAAGCCCGTGGCCTTCGACGGCGCCCTCATCCTCTTTACTGACATGCCCAAGTCCGGTTCCGTCACGCTGGAGGAGGCCACCCTGGTGGGCATCCCCACCAACTAACGCACCTCCTCACGCATTTCCCCAGACCTCGATCCCGCAACTCCCTGCTCGCTGACTCAGATGTGCAACGCGCTTGACGACGCCCACCTGCAGGTTTCGGGTTGCAGGTCTGGGGCTTTGTAGTTCTTGCGCTCTCTTCCCTTGACAGATAAGGGGAGGGGCGTATAATTGTTGTTGTCACGTCAACAAACTAGAGAACTGAGGAACCCCCATGACTATCACTGCAGGAACGTACGCACTGGACCCGGCACACACCACCATCGGCTTTGTCGCCCGCCACGCCATGATCACCAAGGTGCGCGGCAATTTCAACGAGTTCGACGGCACCCTGACCGTAGGGGAGAACATTGCTGACTCCGCCGCCACCGCCACGGTGAAGACCGCGTCCATCGACACCAAGAGCGCTGACCGCGATGCCCACGTGAAGGGCGAGGACTTCTTCGACGTTGAGAAGTTCCCAGAGATGACCTTCACCGCGACTAAGTTCGACGTTAACGAGGCAGGCGAGGGCACCGTCACCGGTGACCTCACCATCAAGGGCACCACCAAGTCTGTCGACTTCAAGGTAGACGAGGCCGGCGTCGCCGAGGATCCCTTCGGCAACACTCGCCTGGGCTTCGAGGCCAAGCCCTCCATTAACCGCCTTGACTTCGGTATCGACTTCAACGCCCCGCTGAAGACCGGCGGCGTGCTGGTCTCCGAGGAGATCAAGATCGAGCTCGAGGTTTCTGCCATCAAGCAGTAAGCCATAAAGCGCGAAACCTCGCCGTAAGAGGTAGTTCTAAGTTGTTGCCCGTAGTGCCCATTTCGGTACTGCGGGCAACAACTTTTTAACAACTAGAGGGACAACAATGGAGTAATAAACAACTCCTCAACAACTCGCACATCGTTGTGGCCTGCACTTTTAAGATTGCTTCTGCGTCAGAAGCTGCCATATTAGCCAATAGTTGTTTATTAGTTGTTGCGGAGTTGTTTGAAACAACTTTGAGCAGCTTACCTGTGATACGCACCGCAGTGACGTTTAAGATGTAGCGCATGACTACCGCAAACCTCACCCATGCTGAAGCTTCCGCCCGCAGCGCCGCGCTGCGCCTGAGCACCTACGAGTTGCACCTCGACGTCACGAGCGCACCAACCGACGCCGATTCCTACGAGGTCACCTCACGTATTACATTCACCACCACCGAACCCGAGACCTTCGTGGACTACCTGGGCAAGGCCGTGCACGCAGTGCGCGTCAACGGCGAGGAGGTGGAGAACACCTTCGACGGCGGACGCGTCTACCTGCGCAACCTTCCAGTGGGGGAGGAGCTCACCGTGGAGATCACCGGCTCCTCCTATTACTCCCGCACCGGCCAGGGCCTGCACCGCATGCACGACCAAGCCGATGACACCACGTACCTCTACTCGCACCTCGAGCCTTCCGATGCCCGCCGCATCTTCCCCTGCTTTGATCAGCCGGACCTCAAGGCCAGCTACGAGGTGCACCTCACCGGCCCGGAAGGCTGGCAGCTCTTAAGCAACCAGCCGGAGGTTGGCCGCGAGAAGACCGAGGGCAGGGAAGTAGCGCACTTCGCGCCGACGCCTCTGCTGTCGACGTATTTGACGGCGTTTGCGGCGGGGCCGTACGTCGAGAAGCACAGCACCTGGTCCGCACCCGATGGAACCTTAAGCGTCGAGCTGCGCGCCTTTGCCCGCGCCTCCATGGCGGAGTACCTGGATGATGAAATCCTGCAGGTCACAGCACAAGGCATGGACTTCTTCCACAGCAACTATGGCTACCCGTACCCGTGGGGCAAGTATGATTCCATCTTCGTGCCGGAGTACAACCTGGGTGCGATGGAGAACCCCGGCCTGGTGACCTTTACGGAGCACTACCTCTTCCGTTCCGCCGCCACCCGCGCGCAGCATGCTGGGCGAACGAATACGATCCTGCACGAGATGTCGCACATGTGGTTCGGAGACCTAGTCACCCCGCAGTGGTGGGATGACCTGTGGCTCAAGGAGTCCTTCGCGGAGTTTATGGGCGCGGATTCCTCGGTGCACGCCACCGAGTACACCGAGGCCTGGGTCAACTTCGCTGGCCAGCGCAAGAACTGGGCCTACCTGCAGGATCAGCTGCCCACCACGCACCCCATCAAGGCCGAGATCCCGGACGTCGATGCCGCGCGCCAGAACTTCGACGGCATTACTTATGCCAAGGGTGCTGCGGTGCTCAAGCAGCTGGTGCACTACGTGGGCCGCGAGAACTTCTACGCCGGCGCGCGCGACTACTTCCAGGAGCACGCCTTTGCCGCCGCCACCTTCGACGACCTGCTCAAGGCCCTGAAGAAGCACACCGACCGCGACCTCGATGCTTGGTCCACCGCGTGGCTGCGCACGTGGGGCCCGGACACGCTGACCCCGGAACTACACACGGACGGCGATAAAATCCACGAGCTCGCCATCACGGTGGAAGCCGAGGACACCACGCGCCCGCACCGCCTCGACGTGACGTTATTCGACAACTCCCTGAACAAATACGCCACCCTTGACGTCGATCTGGAGGGCGAGCGCACCATCCTCGACGAGGCATCGGGGCTGCAGGCGCCGGCACTGCTGCTGCTGAACGACGGCGACCACACCTACGCTAAGGTCCGCTTCGACGAGACCTCCCTGGTGACCATCCGCACGCGCCTGTCTGAAGTCCCGGATGAGCTTTCCCGCGCGGTCATCTGGACCTCCCTGTGGAACCTCACCCGCGATGGCGAGTGGCCCGTGCGCTCTTACCTCGACACGGTGCTCAACCACGCCCCGGCGGAGTCCAACCCCACACTTCTGACCACGGCCTTTGCCAATGCAGGATATGCCATCGACCACTTCGTTGGCGAGGAAGAACGCGAAGAGATTCGCGCCGACTATGCCGAGCGCCTCTGGGAGGTGCTGCAGCAGGCACCGGCGGGCTCCGACGCGCAGCTCACCTTCGCACGCGCCACCATCCAGGCCCTCGCGGCCACCCCGGCGGAGTCCGGCACGCAGCGCCTGCGCGCGCTTTACGACGGCTCCCTCGACGGCCTCGCCCTCGACCCGGACATCCGCTGGGCCATCTTGCGCGCGCTGGCCGCCCGCGATGCCGTCAGCGCCGAGGAGCTCGAGGCGGAGAAGGAGCGCGATAACACGCTCACCGGTGCCGCCGCCTACCTGGGCGCCTCCCACGCCTTCCCGTCTGCCGAGCTCAAGCGCGAAGTCTTCGACCTCGTGCGCACGCCGGGTAAGTACTCCAACGCGGAGGTGGATTCCCTGCTCGCGGCGTTCAACGCGCCGCGCTCGGCCCACCTCACCGAGGCCTTTGCCCAGGAATACTTCGACTCGTTGTCTCAGCTGTGGGAGGAGCACCCCATCGAAATTGCCAACCGCCTCGTGCGCGGGCTCTACCCGGATCTCGCAATGGCCGACGCCGCCACCAGCGAGTTCCTGGCCACCGAGCGCCCACGTGCGCTGCGCCGCGTGCTGCTGGAATGCCAGGATGCGCTGCGTCGCGCGCAACGCGTCCGTGCCGCGCAATAAGCGCTTCGCGTAGCGGACAGAAGAATCTTCCCGTAAACTCGCAGACACATTAACGGGGGGACAATCACAAACCATCGGCTTTGGCTGGGGGCTGTGTTGACCCAAATGTCATTGCTCAAGTTTCCGGGGGGATTCTTAGTGTCAGCACAGCCGACCGATCGTGAACTCGTCGACGCCTTCATTGGCGGAGATACTAAGGCTTTTTCGGCAATCGTCGAGAAGCACCGCGCGCGCCTGACCGCCATGGCGCGGCGCTACACACGCAACGATGATGATGCGCAGGACATCGTGCAGGAGGCCCTGCTCAAGGCCAGCTGCAATATGGCCTCCTACCGACACGATGCCACCCTGAGTACGTGGCTGCACCGGCTGGTGATGAACTCCGGCTATGACTTCCTCAACCACCGATCGAACCGAGAGAACGCATCCCTGGATGCGGAGATCATTGAGGATGACCGCAACTATGCGCTCGCACACAACCCCAGCGAAAACCTGGCGGAACGCATCACGGTGGCCCAAGCGATGGAAACCTTGCGCGAGGACCAGCGCGAGGCGCTGTACCTCACCGACGTGGCTGGCTATCCCATCGATACCGTGGCCAAGGTGCAGGGGGTTGCGCCGGGCACGGTGAAGTCGCGCCGAGCCCGGGCTCGGCAAGTGTTGCGTGCGGCGATAGACTGAGGGCGAGTAGAATCTGAGTCTTACTTAAAAATTATCGTTTCAAGGGAGTTTTTAGTGACTATCCACGATGTCGCCATCGTCGGCTCCGGCCCCGCCGGCTACACCGCAGCGCTCTACGCAGCACGCGCCGAGCTCAATCCCATCGTCTTCGAGGGCTTTGAATACGGTGGCGAACTCATGAACACCACCGAGGTAGAGAACTACCCGGGCTTCCAGAAGGGAATCATGGGCCCTGAGCTCATGGAAGAGATGCGCGCCCAGGCCATCCGCTTCGGTGCCGACCTGCGCATGGAAGTCGTAGATTCCGTCGAGCTCGAAGGCGAGGTGAAGAAGCTGCACGTGGGCGACGAGGTTTATGAAGCCCGTGCTGTCATCCTCGCTACCGGTGCCGCTCCGCGCTACCTGGGTATTCCGGGCGAATCGGAGCTGACCGGCCGCGGCGTGTCCGCATGTGCCACCTGCGATGGCTTCTTCTTCAAGGACCACAACATCGCCGTCGTCGGCGGCGGCGATTCCGCCATGGAGGAGGCTACCTTCCTCACCAAGTTCGCCGAGACCGTCACCATTATTCACCGCTCGGAGAACTTCCGCGCCTCCAAGATCATGCTGGAGCGCGCCAAGGACAATCCAAAGATTAAGTGGCTGACCAACACCACCGTCGAGCGCGTCCTGGAGAAGGATGGCAAGGTCGGTGCCCTCGAGGTAAAAAACGTGCTGACCGGTGAGACCAGTGAACTCGACCTGACCGCCATGTTCGTGGCCATTGGCCACGATCCGCGCTCCGGCTTCCTTAACGGCCAGGTAGAGACCGATGAAGCTGGCTACGTGGTGGTAGAGCAGCCGTCCACCAAGACCTCGCTGCCAGGTGTCTTTGCCTGTGGTGACTTGGTGGATGACCACTACCAGCAGGCCATCACCGCTGCGGGCTCCGGCTGCCGCGCGGCCATTGATGCGGAACATTTCCTCGCCGAGAACCGTTAGTGATCACATGAGCAACATTAAAAACGTCACTACTGATTCCTTCCGCGCCGACGTCGTGGAGGCAGGCAAGCCCGTCGTCGTGGACTTCTGGGCCGAATGGTGTGGGCCGTGCAAGAAGCTGTCCCCGATCCTCGAGGAGGTCGCCGAGGAGCTCGGTGATGACGTCTCCGTGGTCAAGGTCAACGTGGATGAAGAGCGCACTTTGGGTGCCATGTTCCAGATCATGTCCATTCCCTCCGTCCTGATTTTCAAGAACGGCGAGAAGGTCGATGAGTTCGTTGGCCTGCGTTCTAAGGCCGACATCGTGGCACAGGTAAAGAAGCAGCTCTAACTGGTAGTCTTTAACTCGTTGACGGCGCACTAAGGTGCGCCTCCTTGATCACGAAAGGGGTAGGTGTGAACCGCGTTTTACGTGTAGGTGACCAGAGCGTTCGGGTCGCCGAAGCACGCGCAACCCTTGCCCGCCTCGGCCTGATGACTGACTACCAGGGGACCTTGTCCGACTGGAAGAAGCAGAAGTATTCCGAAGCCGATAAGTACTTTGATAACGAGCTGGCGCAAGTGCTCAAAGCCTTCCAGCAATCCCGCGGCATCGTGCCCAGCGGCGATATTGATGACCTTACTTTGCGTGAGCTGCGTCAGGCTTCCTACACCTTAGGCGCGCGGGTACTGGCTTATGAACCGGGCAACGTGCAGGTGGGAGATGATGTATCCCAGCTGCAGCAACAGCTCCAGGAACTCGGCTTCTACCAAGAACGCATCGATGGCCATTTTGGGGCCCGCACCTACGCGGCGCTGGCGGAATACCAACTGAACTCCGGCCTGCGCAGCGATGGCATTTGCGGCCCGGCCACCATCAACGCGCTCAATCTGCTGGGTCGGCGGATCACCGGTGGCTCGGCGCACAATATCCAAGAGCGCGAGCGCGTGCGCAACGCGGGACCCAAGTTGGCGGGCAAGCGCGTGGTGATCGACCCCAGCCTCGGCGGCTTCAACAAGGGCCGCACGGTCAAGGGCCGCTATGGCGACATCACGGAAGAAGAGATCCTCTGGGATCTAGCCGAGCGCGTCGCCGGCCGCATGATTGCCGCCGGCATGGAGACCATCATCTCCCGCCCGCGTACCGATGATCCCTCCATCCACGATCGCGCCGACATTGCCAATGCCTTTGGCGCTGACTTGGTCATTTCACTCGCCTGCGATGAGTACCCCACGGAAAAAGCCAATGGCGTAGCCACCTTCTACTTCGGTTCTGAGTCCGGCAATTCCTCCCTCATTGGGGAGACGCTCTCCGGCTTCATCCAGCGCGAAATCGTTGCCCGTACCGAGCTGGGCAACTGCCGCAACCACGGCCGCACGTGGGCGCTGCTGCGCTTGACGCAGATGCCGGTGGTGCAGGTAGTTCTGGGTTACCTGACCAGCCCGAAGGACGTGGCGATTCTGACTAACCCAGAGTGCCGCGATGACATCGCCGAGGCCATCGTCGTCTCCGTCAAGCGCCTCTACCTCCTCGACGACGACACCGCCGTGACCGGCACGTACCGCTTCGACGAGCTCCTGCGCGCGGAGCGCTCTTCCTAATGGAGCCTAGGGGGTGCCGTCCCAGACGGTTCCCCTCAAATGGTTCCAGTCAAACGGTTTCCTTGCCCCCAAACAAACCTTCTAGGACTTTCCAAAAGGTTCCCTTGCCCCCAACAGAACCGTTTGAGTAGAACCTTCTTACTAGAACCATCCTGTATCTAGGCCAAGGCGCGGGCGAGGAGGTCTTCCACGGCGGCTGCGGTCAGCAGATCGAAGGCAGGCGGCAGCTCGAGGCGCAGGCGCGGCGTGATGGGGTGATCGCGCTCCACCCTGAAACCGGCGGATTCCAGCGTTTCTACCGGTAGTAGGCCGATACGGCCGGGCTTATCCCGCAAAAGATTCTCGGCGGCGCGGGCATCGCGGTAACCAAAGGCCTCAACGGCGCTGGCTTCGCGGGAGGTGAGGTGCATGATGGTGGCATCGAGAAGCACTGCCTCCAAGCCCTTCGCCGCACGGTGCGACTTCACGAACAGGGAGGACACCAGCACCGCGTCCTCCGAAACAGGGGAGGTGGGCAGCTTTGCGGCACCGGGGGCAAGATCGGGCGGGCAGAAGAACACGGTGGCTTCATCACCCACGGTAAACCCGCACTCACCGCAGCGCAGCAGCGTGGAGCTGATCCATGCTTCCTTCTCGAAGGCCGGATCAGCGACCGTGGTCTTCAGCTCCCAGAAGATGGATCGGGCCGCCAAGGGGTTGATGGCAACGCCTTCGTTGACGGCTTGGACAAGCATGGTCAGCTAGCTGCTTTCCTTGCCCTCAATGAGGGCCAGAATGCGCTCGAAGTCTTCCTGGTCGCCGAATTCGACGACCATCTTGCCCTTGCGCTTGCCCATGGTGACGGTGACCTTGGTGTCAAAGCGATCGGCCAGACGTTCAGCGGAATCGGTAAAGAACTGCGGCTGCGGGGCGGCAGGCTTCTTGCTTGGCTCGGCCGGCTTGCCGTCGCGCTTGTATAGGGTGACGGCTTCCTCCGTGGCGCGCACGGACAGGCCCTCGGCCACGATGCGGTTCGCAATGAGCTCCATGGCCTCGGCATCCGGCAGACCCAGCAGCGCGCGGGCATGGCCACCGGACAAGGTGCCAGCGGCGACGCGCTTCTGCACGCTGACCGGCAGCTTGAGCAGGCGAATCATGTTGGTGACCTGCGGGCGGGAGCGGCCGATGCGATCAGCCAACTCGTTCTGGGTCACGCCGAATTCCTCCAGCAGCTGCTGGTAGGCGTGGGCCTCTTCCAGCGGGTTGAGCTGCACGCGGTGGATGTTCTCCAGAAGCGCATCCCGCAGCAGATCATCATCCTTGGTATCGCGCACAATGGCCGGGATGGTGGCCAGGCCCGCCTTGGAGGAGGCGCGCCAGCGGCGCTCACCCATGATGAGCTCGAAGCCGCCTTCCTCAGCGGGGCGCACAACGACCGGCTGCAGCAGGCCGAACTCCTTGATCGAGTGGACCAGCTCCGCCAGCTCATCTTCGTCGAAGACAGAACGCGGCTGCTTCGGGTTCGGCATGATGTCCCCGACGGAGATCTCGCGGTACGTCGCGCCAATCACCGAAGGTTTCGCCTGCCGCTTCTTCGAGCCAGTGGACTGCTGGATGGTCGGCGCACCCTGCACCTTCTTTGCCGCAGAGCCCTGAGCCCCGCCGGTCGACGCGCCGAGGATAATGTCAGCCGCCGAATCCCCAAGACGCGGCTTGCGGGAGGGAGCACCCGGGCCAGACGGAATGAGCGCGGCCAAGCCCTTGCCCAGGCCGCCTTGGCGCTGCTCCGGCTTCTGGTCTGCCTTCTTATCTGCCACGGTGTCCTATCCTTCCAATTCCGCGAAAATCTCTGGGCTCACGCCGATGGCACCCGTGGTGGGGTGCGGCGTGTAATCTCCGCGCTTGTCCAGCTCGCGTGCGGCGGCGGAGTAGGCGCGGGCGCCTGTCGACGACGGGTCATAAGCGATAACCGTCTTACCATAGCCCGGCGCCTCCGAAACGCGCACAGAACGCGGGATGACGTTGCCCAAAACGACGGCGCCGAATTGCTCACGCACCTCGTTGGCCACCTGCTCAGCCAGTTTGGTGCGGGCATCGAACATGGTGAGCAGCACGCCGGAGATGTGAAGGTCTTCGTTGAGGTGCTCCCGAATCATGGAAATATTGCCCAACAGCTGGCCCACGCCCTCCAGCGCGTAGTACTCGCACTGGATGGGGATGATGACTTCCTCCGCACACGTCATCGCATTGATGGTGAGCAGGCCCAGGGAGGGCGGGCAGTCGATGAAGACGTAGTCGAAGCCGTGCTCCTCGAGGAAGCCGTTGTACAGGGCGTCATAGAGGCGGAACTCGCGGCGGACCAGGGAGACCATTTCGATCTCAGCGCCGGCCAGATCGATGGTGGCAGGAATGCAGTAGAGGTTCTCATCGTCGGGGCAGTGCTGCATTGCTTCGTCCGCGCTGCAGTCACCCAACAAAACCTCATAGCTGGATTTAGTGCCGGAGGTATGCTCCGCGCCTACCGCGGTGGAGGCGTTGCCCTGCGGGTCCAAGTCGATCACCAGGACCTTCTTGCCGGCCTCAGCGAGCGCGGCGGCAAGGTTGACGGCGGAGGTGGTTTTACCCACGCCACCCTTCTGGTTCGCGATGGTGATAAGACGAGGATGAGTCATGCCGTCTACTTTAGTTCACGCGCGGGACACGGATAATCGTGGTGCCGTGGATGGTCATGACCTCGGCTTTTCCGCCACCCGCGCGCTTGATATCGGCAGCGTCGCGCTCCAGCTCCTCATGGACTGAGGAGCCCTTGAGAGCGATCATCTCGCCGCCTTTACGCACCAGCGGCAAGGACCACTTGGCCAGCTTGCCCAGCGGGGCCACCGCGCGGGAGGTCACGATGTCGGCGCCCTGCACCTGCTTTTTCACGGGGCCTTCCTCGGCGCGGCCGCGGATGACGGTGACGTTATCCAGACCCAGCAGGTCGACGACCTCGTTGAGGTAGGTCGAGCGCTTGAGCAACGGCTCGATGAGAGTGATCTTCAGGTCAGGGCGCGCGATGGCAAGCGGGATGCCGGGCAGGCCGGCGCCACTGCCGACGTCGATAAGCGTAGCGTTCTGCGGCATGACCTCGGCGACCACGGCGCAGTTAATGAGGTGGCGCTCCCACAGGCGCGGAACCTCGCGGGGGCCGATAAAACCACGAGTGGACCCGTCCGTAGCGAGCGAATCGTGATACTTCTGCGCGAGCGGCAGACGCGATCCGAAGACGTCAGACGGGTCCAGTGGCACAGTGTCGGACACAGATTCAGTCACTGTGAAAACTCCTGGGTTAATTTCTAGTTATTGTTCTTACGGCGCTGCTTCTTGGAGCGATTGTCCTTCTTGCGTGCACCCGGCTTCGGCGCGGAGGTGCGCTTGAGCTCAGCCTTGGCGGCTGCCTCTTCTTCTTCCTCGCGGTCCATCTTGGCGTAGACGATGCGAGTCTGGAAGAAGGTCCACACGGTGTTAGCCAGCATGTAGAAGAGCAGACCGATGGGCCAAATGAAGCCGGAGAAGACCAGCATGGCCGGCATGAACCACAGCATCATCTTGTTCATCATGGCCATCTGCTGCTGCATCATTTCCGCGTTCTGGCCCTGCGGGGTAGCGGTCTTGCCGGCGGCGCGGCGTGCCTCCTGGCGGTTGAGGGACATGCGGGCGTTGAAGTGCGTGAGCACCGCAATGATGGCGATGAGCGGCACGATAATAACGGCCGCCTGCATGGTGGTGGTCTCCTTAACGATCTCCAAACCGGAGTTCAGGCTCAGATTAGCCACCAGCGGCACGCCAAAGATCTTCGCGTCCACGAACTGCTTCACCAGCTCGGGCTTGAAGATGTAGTTGGCGATGGATGCGTTCATTTCCTCTGACATCGCCTCACCGGCCGGGTGCCCGATGCCACCGGCGACGGCCACGGTGCGGTCGAAGGAGCGCAGCACGTGGAAGAGACCAATGAACATGGGGATCTGCGCGAACATGGGCAGGCAGCCCGCCACGGGGCGGACGCCAGCTTCCTTGTAGATGCGCTGCATCTCCTGCGCCGCCTTGGTTTGGTCATTGGCGTACTTGGTGCGCAGTTCCTGAATTTGCGGCTGGATCTCCTGCATCTTGCGTGAAGAGCGCAGCTGCGTGATGGTCGGCTTGACCATGATGGCCTTGAGCGTCCACGTCAGCAGGACGATGGCGATGATCCAGGTCCCGCCCCATGCGGAATCAAGAACGAAGCTCAAGAGCCAATGCCAGAACCACAAGACGGCTGAAATTGGCCAATAGATGAAATTAAGCACGAGAGTTGTTTACCTCAGTTGTTGTTTGGTCGGTACCGGATCAAACCCACCCGGGTGCCAGGGACCGCACTTGCATAACCTGGCGAGCGCCATGCCCGTTCCCTTGAAGGCTCCATGGATGGAGATGGCTTCGAGGGCATAGGCACTGCACGTCGGTTCAAAACGACAGGTGGAGACCATCTTAAGGCCTGACACATGCTTTTGGTAGAAGCGCACCCCGTAAACCAAGACCCTGCCGAACCCGCGGGCTTCGGGGATCTCTTGGCCTTGGGAGTTCAGATATCCCATGTGCTTAACGCTTTGCGGATATCACGCTCAAGACGCTGGCTGGTGGCCTCGCTGCTGGCGGGCAGCGCACGAATAACGATGTCGACATTGGCGGGTAAAGCTTTCCCGTTGACTCCATCGCGCAGGAGCGCCATGCACACATGACGAAGCCGCCGGGAGGTGCGGTGGCGAACCACGGCATTCCCGACGGCTTTCGACACAATGAGGCCGAACCGCGGCCCAGTGGCCGCGATGTCGTCTTCACGTCTGCAAATGCACGACGACGTCGCGTCCCGGCGCCGCCTTGATGGTCGCAAACGCCTCGAGACGTGAGCTGATGCTGGGCTGGAGCATGAATTAGCGTGAGCTAGCGCGACCTTCTTGCGACGGCGGCGACATGCGACGCGCCTGTAAACGTACGTGCGAGCCGACGCTTGGCTGAAGTACGCTTACCCTTTGCCACGATTAACTCCTTGAAGTTGTTGGTGGATGGCACAGCCCAGCGCCGCCGGCGCTCAGGCTTAAACATCCACTGATGAATGGTGTACGTGGGGATGAGGCTTCGCACTTGAAGCGCCATGAGGCGTGGCGAGGCATTCCCACATGCAACATGTGCACCATGCACTGTTGCGATAGACCATCACAGGTTACGTGACAGGTAGCGCGCTAAACAAATCGACACACTGGGTGTCCCCGAAATTACAAGGATGTTTTTATCCGCAGCTAGAGCGCCACTTTTCACCCACATGCTGCGCGGTCAACGCCTCCTCCCACCGACCGTGGCGCGGTCGAGCCGCGGTCGCGCCAGGCGTGCAAAGAAGTGCGTTAGACAGCATCCCCATAACGCGGTACAACTGAGGAATCTAATTCCACAGCCGCCCACAGGGTGTGGATAACTCTCAATCATGACTTGAGACTTTTGCTATTTGAGCAGGTCAACTGCATTAAGGAGCCGATGTAAAGTTATCCACAGCCATGAGATAGGCTGTGGATAAACCACCTATTCACACCTGTGGATAACTTTGTGGAATCCGAGGTTACACACTAAAACATCGTGTGGAATCCCCGGTGGAAATCACAAGAAATTGGAATTTCCGCATCCCCGTCTCTTCCTCATCCGTCCATCCGTCCCCGATCCAACCCACAGTCACGCAGTACATACTGCGGCCCTGAAGCCTCTCCTTCAGACACGTAAGTAGCTGTGGCCGGCCTCATCCGCCGGCACCGCGTGGCCGTGAAGCACACAGAAGGTAGGCGTTTTGTCTGATCCGCAAGCAGCCCTAAGGGCCAGCTGGAAAGCTGTGGTCAGTGATTTGCTGGCACAGTCCGAACAACCGAACTCGGACGTTCCCAACTTCACCCACAGCCAACGCCTCAACCTCCAGCTCGTAGAGCCCATCATGATCGGGGATGGCTACGCGTTGATTGCCGCCCCGCACGAGAATGCCAAGAGTGTTATTGAGGCTGAGCTGGGGGAGTACATCACCCGCGCTCTGTCGCAGCACATGGGCCGGCCGTGTTCCTTGGCTGTGACCATTGCCGCGCCCCCGCAGCCTGCTCCACAGGAAGAGCCCGAAGCTCCCGCACCCCAACGCCCCATTCAGACCGAGGCGCCGGAGTACGGCATGGGCCACCAGGCTCAGTCTTTCCAGCAAGCCATGCCGCCCACGCCACCGACCCAGCCGGCCCAACCCGCTCCGCCCGCTCATCATCAGCCGCGCTCATGGGATGCCGCGCATTCCCCGGCCAGCCTGGATGAGTTAGCGCAGCACTACAGTGAGCAGCAGAGCACCGCTCCCAGCGGCTACCCGGACTACTCGGAGGCAGCCGGCGCGCGCATTCCGCGCGAGGAACCCGCGTATAACCCGAACCACGAAAAGTCTCTCAACCCGAAACACACTTTTGAGAACTTCGTCATCGGTTCCTCCAACCGTTTTGCCAACGGTGCCGCCGTGGCGGTGGCGGAAAACCCCGCCCGCGCCTATAACCCACTGTTCATTTGGGGCGGCTCCGGGCTGGGCAAGACGCACCTGTTGCACGCGGCCGGAAATTACGCCCAGGTCCTGCACCCGGGCCTGCGGGTGAAATATGTGTCCTCGGAGGAATTCACCAACGATTACATCAACTCGCTACGCGATGACCGCCAAGAGTCCTTCAAGCGCCGCTACCGCAACTTGGACATCCTCATGGTCGATGACATCCAGTTCTTGGAAGGCAAGGAATCCACTCAGGAAGAGTTCTTCCACACCTTTAATGCCCTGCACCAGGCCAACAAGCAGATCATTTTGTCTTCCGACCGCCCGCCGAAGCAGCTAACGACCCTGGAGGATCGCCTCCGCACCCGCTTTGAGGGTGGTCTGATTACGGATATTCAGCCGCCAGACCTGGAAACGCGCATCGCCATCCTCATGAAGAAGGCTTCTGCGGACGGCACAGACGTCGATCGCTCGGTCCTCGAGCTCATCGCCTCCCGCTTCGAATCCTCAATTCGCGAGCTCGAGGGCGCGCTCATCCGTGTGTCTGCTTACTCTTCCTTGGTCAATGAGCCGATCAGCCTAGAGATGGCGGAGATTGCCCTGCACGATTTGGCTCCTGATTCTGCGGATCGCCAAATCACCGCGGCGGCCATCATCGAGGTCACGGCGGACTACTTCAACATCGACGTGGACACCCTGCGCGGTTCCGGTAAGAAGCGCGCCGTCGCCCACGCCCGCCAGCTGGCGATGTACCTGTGCCGCGAGCTCACCGAGCTATCCCTGCCGAAGATCGGTGATCAGTTCGGCGGCAAGGACCACACCACCGTCATCTATGCCGACCGCAAGATCCGCAAGGAAATGACAGAAAACCGCAACACCTACGACGAGATCCAGGCGCTGACCCAGCGCGTGAAGAACCACAACCAGCGCTAGAACCGCACGGCGCTTGGCGACGCCCCCCTCCACCGCTTCCAAAACCCTGGTCGGTGGTGTGGGGCTGTGGTTCAGGGCCTAAACCAACCATGCCGTTGTGGCCCGGCCCCAGGGGAGGGTCCACAAGGACCCGGAGGGCCAGCAGGACCGCCCAAGCCGTAAAGAATGGGACCACGAAGGGCACGAGGCGCGACATCAGGGTTCCCAGGCCCGCCTCGCG
>NZ_CAHJXS010000013.1:0-60115 GCF_903645345.1 Corynebacterium sp. Marseille-Q2823
GGCTCATCCCCGCTCACGCGGGGAGCACTTCTTATCCCGGTTCAGGGAATCCCACATTTTCGGCTCATCCCCGCTCACGCGGGGAGCACCCCCGGCGCGCTTGATTACTCCTATCAAGTCCGGGCTCATCCCCGCTCACGCGGGGAGCACCGCTTCACAGGCAAGGGGCACGTCATGATTCCGGGCTCATCCCCGCTCACGCGGGGAGCACGTCGTGGCATACGCAAAACAGGCGATGACGTGGGGCTCATCCCCGCTCACGCGGGGAGCACCAATCATGTTGCCGATAGCGCCGATGACTACCCGGCTCATCCCCGCTCACGCGGGGAGCACCCTGCACCGAAACCTAAGAAAGAGGACGATATGGGCTCATCCCCGCTCACGCGGGGAGCACAAGGACAGGCGGGTCGGTCCGTTGCCGTCCTCGGGCTCATCCCCGCTCACGCGGGGAGCACTCAGCTACGTCGCGGGCGATGACATGCCGGGTGGGCTCATCCCCGCTCACGCGGGGAGCACTTAAAAGTAGGGTCGCAAAATTGTTGTTCCACGGGCTCATCCCCGCTCACGCGGGGAGCACTCTTGCTGAACAGCGAATTAGGGAGCCGTAGTCTCATTTTACATACGACTTTTCGCGATAACAGAACCTAGGGTGCAGTGTGCCCCTACTACTTGTTTCTTTTCTGCTTCTGATACGCAGAACGGTTCTGTCGTGCTCGCGACCAACCAGTTCTGCTCTGCACAGTCTTGCGTTCAGGAGAAGGGCGAACCATAAGCGTGACTCCATCGAAATCTGTTGGCTGCCAATGGTGCCGGTGAGTCCTAAACTCTAGGCCTTGTTCATTAGCTGCCGAGTAGACCAGTAGAGCTCGTCCGTCCTTACATAGTTCGACTGTTCGCTCCCACAGAAGATCACGAATTCTTGCGGAAGGACGGCCAACAAACACTCCCGGTGTGAGTTCGATAAGCCATTTCGATAAGTCGCCCCGAAGCCCAGCGGGGCACGCTGTTACAACGAGAACGATCACGACAGTGTCTCCTCTTCAGCCCAGTTCATTCCCGAAGCAATGACCTCAAGTTCACTCCACAGCATCAGTTCAACATCGCTGACGAGCTCTTCATCAGGCACGTCAAACAACGCCTTCAAGTCTTTCACCATACGCGGCATGAGCCTGTGCGAAACAACATAATCGCGAACGCGACGACGGACTTCCGTGGACGGTTTTCCCTTGGCAGCAGCGACAGTATCGAAGGCAGCAGGGATTGAAATCTCTGCCTTGTATAAATCTGCGATGTCATAAACAAAGGATCGATCGGTTCCCGTGTGAATAACTCCTAACGCTGGAACGAAACCTAGTGCAGCGATAACAGCATGTGCTACACCATAGAGCGCTGCGCTCGCAGCGGTAAGCGCCTGGTTGATTGGATCCGAAGAATCGAAGTCATTCGGATCGTAGGTTCGACGATTCCAATAAACTCCGGTCCGTTTCGATTCCGCTTCGTAAACTTTCTTCATCCTCGCGCCTTCCCGGCCGCGTAGTTGTGCCATGGTCAGACTTGACACATCTTCGCCAGGAAACCGCATCGAGTACATGCGTCGCGCACAATTCAAACGCTTGCGCTGATGGGTGACTACCTCCGCTTGGATTTCTGCCATGCGGCTTGATTTCGCTGGCGGACGGCCGTGCGCGTAGTACCGCACACCGCGCTCCCCTACCCATATGGTGCTCACGCCGGCATCGCCAAGCAAAGCCATAGCCGCGTAAGTAATTTTTGTCCCAGGCCCTAAAAGAAGTGCGGCAATTTGGGTAGCTGGAAGGTGCGCGATCCCCCGTTGATCCAGGATCGTGAGCGAATTCCCATCACGGTTCACCACACAACGCTCAGCGTAAAGAAAACTGATGCGGTCCCCGACGCGTGCCAATGCCTGGCGTGCGAGAGGGACCTCACGTGGCGTAGCCATTAAGAAACTGCCGCCAGCGTCATCAGGCCACAACCATAGCCACGAGCACGGCCAATGCCGTGGGTAAGTGTGGAGCGGAGTAGATGAGGCTCGGTGACCTCCAAGGTGCCACGATAGCGGGCCGTTACGATGCGGATAGGACGCCGGTTCTCCCCTTTACGGAAATCGAGGGAGCGTCTTTCCACGATGGCTGTTTCATCCTCTACCGACCAACGAGCACGTTCTTCCGCAGACACCGCTTCGTTGGCGCGCGGAGCCAGCGCAAAACCCGCCTTTGCTGCCCTCGAGTAAAGCCACTCAAGCTGATGCTCCACTGACACGTGGGCTTTTACTTTGCCGCGCTTTCCATTGTTGGCCTGAGAATAGGTTGGGTTTGCAAGCAGCTCAAACCTCCACCGTTGTCCCTTCTGCAAAGAACCCAACAGGCGGGTGTAGTCAAGGGACTGCGCAGGTCGTGTGTCGTAGCCAGCCTGCTCTACGATTCCCGACGCTGTCGGTTTCTCAGGGCCAACTATGTATAGGACATTCTCGTGCCTATTGCGATCAATCCGCCACAACAACCGAGCTTCATCGGTTTCGATGTCCGGCGGAAAAGCTGCGCTAACTGCCGCATGCATTGCATGTGGGTTCGTCAGCAGCTTTCGCCCTTGACGCAGCTGTGAGTTGATCAGGATCTTAGTTAGCGTGGTCATGCGTTCATCACCGCTTCCATGAATGGGTCCGGCCGCAGCTGCGAGGCATCCAAGGGGTTATCCACCGTGGCGCTTTCGCGTTGAACTACTGTGCGCCACGAGTACTTACGGTGCCTCGGGTCGAAAGACACGGGAACGTCCTGCAACGACTCACCTACTTCACCTGGCTTCGCGTCGCGATAGATCGGCAGGGCGACCTTCTCCCCGCAGGTCTTCATGTACTCCTTTGTGGCATGCCACGTAGGGTGTGCTTGGAGCGCCTCAACCGCAGGCTTATCTACGATTCCCTGCACTACATTCGGCGGAGCCGGACATGACCGTCGTCCCAAGAAAATAGGGAACGCAGGTTTGTGTAGTGCTTCTACCAAGCCTTCGAGCAATCCACGGTCCTCAGCTTCGATCGCAGCGACAAAAGCAGCATCGGATAGGAAATAACGTGTAATCAACTTTGCAGATGCTTGAGGATTGCGCTGCCAATTCTGCGCGGTCTGGTAGTCGCGAAGCAAACTGCCGGACTGGTCAACTCGCACAGCGAACGTCAGACGCGCGAGATCCTCAATGTCGTCGGTCCGTCGGCGACCTTCTGCAGCGGCAAGCATGCCGAGCACTCCCGACTTCGATGGAATCTGAGATGTTGTTCGCGTTGTATAGCGCGATTCGTTGCCCCAAGACTGCAAGGGGGCTTTGAGTAGTAGTAATAAGCTCGATGTCATGAGATGACTCCCTTCACTAGGACTGGGAGGAATCCAACGCTGCGGCGAGACGTTCCGAAAGCTCGGGCAGAGTGACAACCTCAGCGATGTCAGCGAACGGTGCTCGCGCTTCGCTTACACCGACCACGAATGCAGCCAATGGCTTTAGCCCGTAGTTCTCCTCAAATTCCTTTTCTTCCTTTGCTAGAGCTTCGGCACCAGCGATGCGCAAATTCTTGTCATCGGTGGCTTGGACTGGCTCTTCGAACGCCGTCACAAGGCTGACGGGACGAGTATCCCGCACCGTGACATAGACCAGCTCGGGTAGCGTGTGGTTGGCAAAAGTGTTGATCTTGCCGGTCGGCATGGACTTGATGAAAGCGTCGACAAACTGAACCGCTGCCTGCTTCGCGTTCTCTTCGGAGTCAAGGTTCTCCTTAAGGCCCGCTACATTCACGGTGGCAAACCGGTACAGGGTGGAGGACATCATTTGGACCGTGCCGATCATCCCAGCGCCTGTCTCTTCACCGTCTTCTGCCAGATCGTCGACAGCAGTGAAGTAGTCGAACTCCGGAGCACTATCGTGAATGCCCAGCGCATGAGCGACCTGCACTGCGGCATCGACGTTAAAGGCAGCGTCATCAGCAATCATGCGACCAAACATCGCCATATCAACCGAGTGCTGAGTATCGAGAATTTCCTTCGCCTCAGCCTTTTTGATCTTCTCTCCGTCTGCAGCGACGATTGCCCGGACCGCGCGGTCAATCTGCTGCGGGCTCAAGAAAATGAGGTATTTGGTGCGCGGATAGCGGGCTTCCTTGAGGAGCTCTTCTTTATCCTCGACTTCGGACTTTTCTAGTTCCTTGATCCGCTTGTTATCAACTTCGGTCGAAATTCCTGCGACCTTGAAGAGGTCACTAACCTGCTTGATTGCGCGCTCGGCATCCCAGCCTTCGTGTTTCTCAACCAGCTTGGCGATCTTCTCCGGCAAGCGCTTCGAGCGGTCTCCCACAGACTCAGGATCAACATTCTTTTCAAAGTAGCTACGGATTGCGCGCTTCCAGGACTGGGAGGACACGCGCTGGCGCGGGACTCCACCAAAAATAGCGGACTTAGGTGCACCTGTATCGTCGCGGTTGATCAGGGATGGCGGCAGCGTTTGCAGTGCGTGGATATCAATGACAAGTGACATGGTGAACTTTCCTTTCAGTTCAAGAGTGTTGTTTAGGATTCAGAGGTTTTCGTGCTTTTAGTAAAAGCACCAGTGGCAAAATCACGACCCCATCTCAAAAGAACTCCCTGGCGACGATTCTGATCAGCTTGGGTAGAAGTACGAGCGCTGAGAGTTCGGAGGTCTTGCGCAAATTGCCCATAATCAAAGCCGATTTTTGCGCCGCGGAGCAGAGTGATGAGCGAACGGATATGGATCAATCGGGATGCTTCATCGCGTGAAACGAGCATGGCATCGAAGCGAGGTTTTGTGGACTGCGATTCGCTCTGTGCAAAGAAACGGCCGCATGCACGGGCAAAGCTTTGACCTTCGACGTGGGCGTCAGTCGTCGCACTTTGCATGTGTATGCCAAACATGACGAGAGCATGAAATGCTGCAGACTCCGACGCTGAAGGAGCATCTCCTCTGCCGAGTTCCTTCTCGCTGAGAGGCGGGTGGAGGCTCAATAGGACTTCCTCTAGCGCTAGAGGTTGGTCGTTGAGGGGAACGGAAGCATACTTGCGAAGGTTCGCAAGCGTTGCACGAGCTTGCGCACTTTGCGCGTGGTTTGGTGAGCGCAAGATGGCGAACTGTAGGTCGTTTGCAGTCCGAGCTACTGCTGGGCGCAAGGTTGGCCCTGCCGACGTGCTCGGATAGTCAGTGCTAGTTGGAGTGTTAGTCATCGGAGTCATCCTCGTGTGATTTTCCAGAGGCATCTGTGCCTGGGGTAGTGCGAGAAACCGTCAATGGAAGGTCCTTGTCCAGCCTTCGATGCAGTTGACGGTAAAGCGAGCCAGCTGAAACTATTCGTCCCTTGCCGCTGTCTCCGGCGTCGACTTCCCTGCCAACGATGGCCTTTGTTCCAGCACCACGAAGAAGTTCGCGAGCGTCACGAAGCACCTGCTCGCGGAGCTGTTTTTGCCAATCAATCTGCCCCGTTTCAGCGTTGTCAGAGTTCAAGCCTGCCATCCACGCCAGGAAGAGCGGCTCAAGGCGAGCATAGAAACGATCGGCAGTACTGCTTCCGAATTCATAGTCACCGCCGGCGGCGACGAGCAGTTGACCAGCAAACCAGCCGAGGCTGATCGCTGCCTTCCCCGTTTTCTCAGCAGAGGTACGAACGGCATTGCGTACCTTTCGGCCGTTATCATCAGCACGCAGAACGACGAGTGGCAAGCCAATCGTGGCGATGAACGTCGAGGCTACGGATGATTCCTGTGGGCCATACTCCATCGACACTAAAGCAAGGTCGAGAAGGCTCTTGTCCAAGTACCCGTCCGCCTCAAGATTTGCCAGATTGGAGAGGTTCCGCGGCCGCTTAGGGGCTTTGTTCTTGCCGTTATCGAATCCAGGGTCATCTTCCAGTGCGATCAATGCATCGAGTGCTCGCCACATTGTCCGAGTCGGGTCGTAAGGGCGCGCGTAGTAAGCGTCAATGCCCTTCTTCGACTGATTCGGGCTGTAGCGGTAGGGAGTCATGGGATCGCCCATGACGTTCTTCCCCGCGTCTGGAATACGGTCGCCGTTGGATACCAATACCTGGACTGCACGGTCGCCTTCGAAAAAGAGACGAATACGCCGCGCCTGCCACGTAGCGAGATCGACTGCACCGTGCGGCACAGCGCCTATGTCATCATTTGATCCTGGTCTCTGTGCTGCGGTGTCAGGTTCACGTTCCCAGACAGGAGTATCCGTACTCACTGCTCCACCTTCTTGGGAATCCAAGACCGCTGACGGTGGAGTATTGAGAATCATAGTCTCGAGGATCCCACCCGCCCCTAGGACAATCGTGCCGCCAGTGTGTCCGGTCCAACCAGTTCCGATGGGATAACCTCGTCCGCCTTTGACGCGAGGATCTCCTTCCGCTCCCGACTTAATTCCGGAGTAATCAAATGCCTGCGCATGGATAAGCCACCTGGCAGCCTCATCAGGGGCTAGCGATTCTCGCCCTTCAGCTGTACGCATGGTGAAGAAGTCGTCAGCAGCTTCCGGAACGATGAAGGATACTGGTTTGGTGGCTCCTGACTTCGTATGCAAGTCCGCGACTTGCATGAAGGGAGCGGTCGGTGAAAGAAGATCGAACCGCTCTTCAAAGCCTTCGAGGTAGTCAAGGACTACGTCATCGCGCTTCTCGCTTACAAGCTGGTCACGCAGATCATCGAACCATTCCGGCCAATCAAAATCTTCCCAATTATTACCCGCGTAGCTTTCTACAAGATCTAGAGCATGCGCCCGCCAAAAAATGGCCAGCAGCACACGAAGCACCGCGTAGTCTTGGGTTGGCGAGTCGCCGACGACTTTATAGGCGTCACCTCGACCCGAAAAGATATCGCGGATGCTCAAACTTACAGGCTGGTTGGTACCATCCATGCACTTGATCCATGGCTCATCGAGAAGGTTAAACGTTGAGGTTTCAGTCATTCTTCTTTCGCCTCCTTTCTTTGTCTTGTTGTGGGTTGTTGATTGTCGTAGAGGGGCCTCTGAGAGGAGGTGCCCTCAGAGTACAAAGGTCGACGGACATTCACTTTCTCCCGTCGCTAAGAATTTCGATTCCCAGCTTGGAGGAATAGGTCACGGTAAAGCGGCCAAGTTGGGCGGTGTCAGATTCGTCCAGTGGCAACGCCAGTTGTCCCCTCAATAGGAAATGAGAACGCCATTGTGCCGGCGTAGCTTCTTCCAAAGTGCTGATAACCGCCTCGAAATCAGATTCCCACCTCGTCATACGGGTTGGGAGACGAACCGTGCTCGAAGCCAAATGGAACGCGACATCGTAGGACAGCTCGGTGCCCTCAAGCACTTCTTCCTCAAAGCCCCACGGCTGATACCCGTATTCCGTGCTCCTAATTGGAATGACTTCCACCGACGGTTCGGCGTCTCGGACTTGAGCAGCACCGCGTTCATCTCCCGATGCTGAGTCATCACTGATGAGTTGCGAAAAGAGCGCATCATAGCTGGTTCGTCGCCGAGGGCTAGGCAGTCGAAAAGTCGACGATTTCGAGTGCGCGCTATCCTCATCAAACAGATTCTGCTGCCGAGCCTTCTCCCACGCCCCTTCCCACTCCACCGGTGGAGTGAAGTTCTTGTCATATGCTGCTCGGACAAGTCCTTCAATATCATCGGGGCGTCGAAAGACTTCTGGAAGCGTCGCGTAGGTCGATAGAAGCAAGGTTTCGCCGTAGATAAACTCAGCCCCCGAATCAAACTCGGGAACTGGCTCGCGCTCGAGAACTCCCCTAATCATCACCTGCGGCTGTTGTAGCTTTTCCGGCCGATCAGTGGCTGGTCGCGCATGGCGATGCAAACGTCCGATGCGCTGAATAATGAGATCCATCGGGGCGATATCCGTGACAAGAACATCAGCATCAATATCGAGACTTTGCTCGGCAACTTGGGTTGCGACCACTATTTTGCGCCACGGACGTCCACTCCCCCGGTGAGAATCCGGTCCGAGTTCCTCGCGCAGTGCATCTTCTTTCGCTATGCGCTCCCATGCAACGAAACCAGCATGATGTAGCTGGACATCATTGCCATAAACCTCTTCCAACACTCGGTATGCCTCTTGTGCGCGGGCAATCGTATTACAAATAATGAGCGCGCAGCCGCCTTCGTCGAGGTACTGCTCCGCAAATGTAACGAGCTTTTCCACATCATCGTCTAGGTACTCGATGCGCGCTTCTAAGTTCGTCGGCATTGGCGGCACCGAGTGAAATTTCACGGAATCCCGTGTTGCGAGTGTTAGCAGTGGATACCCAATAGGTTCCTCATCCGGCCAGGAAGCACAGGAGTATGCCTGCACCAGTGAACGTCTCTTGTCGGGAGGAAGCGTCGCTGACATGAGAATGACGCTGGCACCGTAGTAGCCGAGCCACTCGATGGTTCGTTGGAGGTAGTCACTGGTGTAAACATCAAAGGAGTGCACCTCATCGAAGATGATGACTTTTCCCGCCAGCCCCACGTGACGCAGCATGTGGAAGCGCTGCTGTAACGCCATCATCAGAACTTGGTCCACGGTGCCCACTACAAAATTGGACAGCAGTCCCAATCGACGTCCAGACATCCATTGGGACGCAATAACTCCGCCGCCTTCCCCGGAGTCTTTGCCGATTTGTGAGAATTTCAGCTGTCTGTACGGCTCCGAGAGCACGTTTTTGGAGTGAGCAAGGTACATGCTCCTTACCGAGTCAATGCTATTGTTCGAGGCCCATTCGATTGTGCGCTCCAACAAGCCATTGGCCGTTGCCATTGTCGGCGCCGCGAAGAAGATCCCTTGTGCTCCGCTGCCAGCACCTAGGATCTCCGCGGTGGCCAGGGCCGCCTCAGTCTTTCCAACTCCAGTTTCGGCCTCAATAACAACAAGCATTGGTCCCTTCAACTGTTGCACTGCTTCTACGACAGCACGCTGCACCGGCCGAGCGCAGTACTCCTCTGGCCAGTCAAACGACCGCCTAAAATGAGCGTCAATATCCTGCCAGTCCCCTTTTTCAGGTTCCCAAGGCATCGTTACGTCGATAGCTGCGGCAGCTGCTTCAACTCGTTCCAGCTGCGTTCCACTCACGTACAGTGTGAACGCGTTTTCGTTAGAGGCCATCCAGTCCGCCATCACCACGAGCCCAGTAAGGATTTCCGCAGCGCCCTGATGCAGGTTTCTGCCTCGACAGACTTTCTCAAGCACTGAGTCAGCTCCGCAGAGCTCCGTCATCGCGTCGAGTAGCTCTTTATGCACGTTCTTCCACGGCTCGGGGTAATCTTCAATGAGGTCACGCACCTGCGTAGAAGGTCTATTTGCAATGCCGTGATGTGCGTTAACCACTGCCGCTAATGCGTTAGCCTTGGGGAGGCGAACACCTCGCGCGCATAACCATTGCGAGAGGATTTCACCCGATGCAACGCCATGCGGGAGCTTGTCGAAGTTGGCCTCATCGACACTGAGGTCGATATCTAAACCTGCATCTGAGACGGCATGAACGAGATGCGCTTTATCACTTTCCAGGAGTAGGCGCTGGAAGGTGCGTATTGCTTTTCCCACATCGTGGACTCCCGCAAGCCACACATATAGCGCCTCAACCCCAGACTCATCAACCCCCAGCTCTTCTGAAAGATAGCGCTTCACAGAAGCTGCCAACCAGGAGTTATACAAGAAAGAGGCGGCACACGCCGAGTCCACCATATGCTGCGGCAGCGTCAAGAAATCTGTGCCATCTCCGGATTTCGCCCACAAACTTTGAGCTTGCGGACTACGCTCGCGCGCCCAGCCATCAGCCCTAAGGCAAAAATCACGTGCCCGGTCCGGAATTAAACTTGAGTTCGGCCCCTGTCCAGCGGTCTTTTCCATGATCATCCTTCACAAGAAGTGGTTTAAAACGAGCATAGCAATTTTAGCATTAGCAAGTTCATTGTTTTCTGAAAATTGTTCTTTAGCAATCGCAATGTAGGCTTCATGACGGGCCTTTTAACTTCCCTGCGCTGCTGGGATGAGCCCTTGCTGATGCTTAACACCATCACTTCCCCGCGTCAGCGGGGCTTTCTTTTATCTGAAACACCCAATCTGCGGACGCTGGGTCTACGCATCGTCTACGTTGTCATCATGACCTCTCCCCTTGACTTCAAGCGCTTGGAGCTCAACTCCAACACACCTATCGGACCCATCTTCCCTGCCAATGAGCGATGCGGAATCTACGTCATCGAGTTCGACGATGGCACCAAGTACGTGGGGCAATCCATCGACGTCGTCAAGCGGTTCTGGGACCACACGCATGGCTCCAACCATCATGAATCCTGGGGCGATGTCGTAGCACTATCATTTGCGCCCGCACCGCCTTTGGAGCTGGACATCCTTGAAAAACAAATGATCCAACACCAACTCGATGCCGGTGTCTTACTCCGAAATCGCAGCGGTGTATTAGCCTCTGAGGGCCCCAGCCCGCTGGATTTAGTCGTAACCGTCACCGATCAAAAACATTGGATCCTTGGGGATTGGGAACCATCACAGTTTGATCGCGCAGCTTTTGTCCGTGGCGCTGAAGCATCGGGGCCAACAAAGCTGGAGAAGAAAGCACCCCCAAAAGTTTCTCAAGCCGTAATCAAAGACATCGCATTCGCCCTCGAGCACATCATCCCTGTAGCGCCAGAAACAGAGAAAACGTACTGGACGTTGTCGGACTATCCTTCAACCGCTGGTGGCCGATATGCAACCCTCAATACCGGAATACTTGAGTTTCTTGTTTTCCCGCGTAGCAGTGTCGTCACTGATCCAACTGACTTAGCCCCGGGTTTTCTTGACGGCTACACCCTCGGCACTGGATTCTTTAACCTTCTTCCACGCGAGGGCGGCGATTGGAAAGCAGAATCCGATACCGTTTGGTTTAGCAAATCCCCCTACCACTTCGTCGCTTCCCATGATTACAACGTCACGCCAACTGAGGCTTATTACTATCCCATCGGCCAACTAGAGGAAACCTTCAACGCCCTAGCACCAGAAGTAATCTCTGATGCTCGCAAATTCGCGGTCACCTTGATGCGCAACCGCCCGTCCAACCTCTTCCGCCGCTGGCACAGCTCGGCGCTGGCGGGCCGTGCCTACGAGAAAATCGTAAACGGTTAAGCCTTCGCCTCCGGCGTCGCATAGGGGCTGCGGGAGGAGTCCACCACTTGGCCGGCATGTGCGGAGTGGGCGGTGGCGGTTTGGTCGAAGACTAAGGCGGCGGGTTTGACGCGCACGTCGGGCTTCTCGCCTTTGTTGACCATGACGTACTGCCCCATCATTCCCTCGTCCTCATGCAGCAGCATGTGGCAGTGGTACATGTACGGGATGGTCTTATCCGGGAAGTGACCGAACTCCACCAGCAGGCGTGCGGTGACCTTCGGCGGAAGGTTGACAATGTCTTTCCAGCCGGAGTTGAACACATCCATCTTCTCGTCGCCGTCCCACTCCAGAACCTTGAAGCGGGCGTTGTGGATATGGAAGTTGTGCGGCCAGTCAGAGTTCTCATTGGTCACGGTCCAGATTTCCGGGGCTTCGTGATCGATGACGGTATCCACACGTGCCATGTCCATCTGCTCACCGTTGATCATGAAGGTGTTGAGCACGAACTCGCGCTCTTCAAGCCCCTCCGTGGACGGGGTCTCCGCCGCGGCGGGGTCAAGGGTTGCCGGCAGGGCGGGTGGTTCCGAGGCGTTTTCCGCCGGCCCGGAAATGGTGAGCAGGTCGAAGGAATCTTGGAAGCCGAAGTCGGCCGCGTCCTTGTCCTTGGGCACCCCAAAATTATCCTTGCGCGGCACCGAGCGCAGCTGGACTTCCTTGCCGGGCTCCAAGTCCACGATGATTTCGGCGCGCTCGCCGGGGCCGAGGAAGAGGGAGTCGACTTCCACGGGGGCGTCGAGAAGCCCCGTGTCCGTGGCGATGACGTGGAAGGGACCGTTGCTGAGCTCCAGTGTGTAGAAGCGCATCGAAGCACCGTTGAGCAGGCGCAAGCGAACCCGGCGCGTGGTGGCGTCGAAGCGCGCATTGGTGATGCCGTTGACCAGAGGCGTGGTGCCCAGAAGGCCCAGAGTGTTATCGCTCTTTTCATCAATCTGGCCATCGTCGGTGAACTTGGCATCCATGATGACTACCGGGATATCGTCCACACCGTAGTCCTGCGGCAGGTCCAGGTCATCGGCCACATCGTCACCGATGAGGAACATGCCCGCCAGCCCGCGGTAGGCATGCGTGGCCGTGGCCATGTGCGGGTGCGGGTGGTACCACAGCGTGGCCGCGGGCTGGATGATCTCCCACTCGGGCTTCCAGGTCTTGCCCACCTCAATCGGTGAGTGCGGGCCGCCATCCGAATAGGCCGGAAGCTTCATGCCGTGCCAGTGCACCGTGGTCATCTCAATGAGGTCGTTGGTGATTTCCGCGCGGACTTTCTCGCCCCGCCGAGCCCGCAGAGTGGGGCCCAAGAAGGCGCCGTTGAAGCCCCACGTCCGCGTGCGGTCGTTGCCGGGGAGGATCTCCGAGTAGCCGTCCTGGGCGGTGAGTTTGAATACGCGCGTGCCGTCGACGACCTCCCTTCCTCCACGGGCGGGATGGGCAGGGCACGCGGCTCGCCGTCGTAGCCCAGCGGCTCCGGTTGATTCTTCGACCCGAGAAGCAGGCGCTCAACCCCATCACGGCGGCACCGGCAACAGTCAGCACGGAACCCTGGACAAAAATACGGCGGGATACTGTAGGGCGAGCGGAGATAGACATGCCTCCCAGGATAGAGATCAGGTGAACCTTAGACCCCGGATTGGAGCGAGCCGGGCTTAAGATCACAGTCATGGCTTCGCGTTCAGCATCTCCCCACGGCTCCTCACCGTCCGAAGAGTCCGCCAATGCCCGCCGCTTCGTCTGGTCGAATGGCCTGCAGGGAGTGGGCGATCAATTGCTCTCCGGAAAGACGGTCCTACCCTGGCTGTTTAGCGTGGCCGGGGTGCCGGGCTTCTTCACGGGCCTACTGGTCCCCTTGCGCGAGTCCGGCTCCATGCTCCCGCAGGCGGCGCTGACCCCGTGGGTGGTGTCCCATCCAGCACGCAAACGCCTGTGGGTGCTGGGCTCGGTGGGCCAGGGTCTGTGCGCGGCGATCATCGCGGCGGCTGCGGTGCTTGTCGACGGCCCCCTCCTCGGCCTCATCGTCTGCCTCGCCCTGGCAGCTCTCGCCGTGCTGCGCGCGCTGTGTTCGCTGACCGGCAAAGACGTGCAGGGCCGCACCATTTCCAAGGGCCACCGCGGAGTAGTGACCGGCCGGGCCACGCAGCTCGGCGGCGCGGTCACCTTGATTACCGGTGGCATCCTCGCCGTGCTGGGCGAGCTCCCGCGCTGGGGTTTGGCGGCGTTGCTGGCCATCGGTGCGGCCACGTGGTTCTTGGCGGCAGCAGTCTTCCGCACCATCGAGGAGCCGGTGCCGGATGACGCCGGTCAGAAAGGCCTGAACCGCAGCTGGTGGACGGACACCTGGAAGCTATACACCCAGGATTCCCGCTTCCGCAGCTTCGTCAACGTTCGTGCCCTGCTTTTGGTGTCTGCCCTGTCCACCTCCTTTATCGTGGTGCTTTCGCAGAGCATCGGTTCGCAGGCTTTGAGCGGGCTCGGCGGCTTCGTCTTGGCCTCGGGCTTGGCCAGCCTCGTGGGTGGCCGTGTATCCGGCGTGCTCTCGGATAAGTCCTCCCGCTTGGTCATGTCCTGGGGTGCGGGTGCCGCAGCGATCATCCTGCTGGGCATCGTCGCGTGTGCCGCGTGGGCGCCGGCAGCGGTAAGCATGTGGGCATTGCCTCTCGGTTTCTTCCTGGTCAACCTGGCGCACACTGCCATTCGCGTGGCGCGCAAGACCTATGTGGTGGACATGGCTGGCGAAGACAAGCGCACCCGCTACGTCGGGGCTGCAAACACCATGATGGGTGTCATTCTCCTCGTGATTGGCGGCATCTCCGCCGTGATCGCGCTGGCTGGTCCCTCGGCAGCCATTCTGTTCTTGGCCTGCATCGGTCTGCTCGGCGCCTGGCGTGCCCGGGCACTTCCGGAGGTCTCACGCGAAAAATAGAACGCAGGCGTTATGATGAAAAAAGTAAGTCCTGACATCCCCAATCACAGGAGAAGCACACACTCGTGGCTGAAGTAACGAACTGCGCCGCCATCGTCCTTGCCGCAGGCGCAGGTACCCGCATGAAATCCTCAACCCAAAAGACGTTGCATGAGATTGGCGGGAGGTCACTTCTCGGCCACGCCCTCCACGCAGCCGCTGGCTTGAACCCGGAGCACCTCGTGGTCGTCGTGGGCCACCAGCGCGACCAGGTCTCCCCTGCCGTCGATGCCATCTCCGAGGAGCTGGACTGCGAGGTCTCCCAGGCCGTCCAGGAAGAGCAGAACGGTACCGGTCACGCCGTCCAGTGCGGCCTGAGTGCGTTGCCTGACTTCGACGGCACCGTCATCGTGACCAACGGTGACGTTCCGCTTCTGCGCCCGGAGACACTGCGCCAGCTGCACGAGACCCACACCGGCCAAGGCAACGCCGTGACCGTGCTGTCCATGACCCTGGAGGATCCCACCGGTTACGGCCGCGTGCTGCGCGCCGAGGATGGATCGGTCACCGCCATCGTGGAGCAAAAGGATGCCTCCGAGGAGCAGCGCGCGGTGCGCGAGGTCAACTCCGGCGTTTTTGCTTTCGATGGAGCCGTGCTTCGCGACGCCTTGACGAAGCTCAACTCCGACAACGCCCAGGGCGAGCTTTACATCACCGATGTGCTGGAGATCGCCCGCGAGGGAGGCCACCGCGTCGGCGCGCACGTTGCTGTCGATCCGGAGGAGCTCTCCGGTGTGAATGACCGCGTGCAGTTGGCCGCGGCCGGTCGCATTCTCAACCGCCGTGTGGTCGAGGAAGCCATGCGCGGCGGCGCCACCATCGTCGATCCCGATACCACTTGGATCGGCGTCAACGTGACCATTGGCCAGGACGTTGTCATTCACCCCAATACCCAGCTGTGGGGTGCGACAACCATCGCCGATGGTGCTGAGGTGGGCCCCGACACCACCCTGACCAATATGCAGGTGGGCGCTGGCGCCAGCGTGGTGCGCACACACGGCTTTGACTCCGTCATTGGCACCGACGCCCAGGTGGGCCCGTTTACCTACATCCGCCCCGGCGTCATCGTGGGTGAAGAAGGCAAGTTGGGCGGATTCGTCGAGGCGAAGAAGGCCCAGATTGGCCGCGGCACCAAGGTTCCCCACCTGACGTACATCGGTGACGCAACCGTGGGTGACTACTCCAACATCGGTGCCTCTTCCGTCTTCGTCAATTACGACGGCGTCAACAAGCATCACACGACCATCGGCAGCCACGTGCGCACCGGTTCGGACTCAATGTTCATCGCCCCCGTCACCGTCGGTGATGGGGCCTACTCTGGTGCGGGTACAGTAATTAAGGACGACGTTCCCCCGGGAGCGCTCGCGGTCTCCGGCGGCAAGCAGCGCAACATCGAAGGTTGGGTGCAAAAGAAGCGTCCAGGCACGCCGGCGGCAGAAGCCGCCGACAAGGCACAGGGCGCCGAAGCTGACGAACAGACCACTAACTAACGACAAGTAAAGGGATATCTACTGATGACTGGCAAGGTTACCGGCAGCAGCAAGAACATGATGCTCTTCACCGGGCGCGCTCACCCGGCGTTGGCTGAAGCTGTGGCCAAGGAGCTCAAGACCGATCTAGTGCCGACCACCGCCCGCGATTTCGCCAACGGTGAGATTTTCATTCGCTTCGAGGAGTCCGTCCGTGGTGCTGACTGCTTCGTGATGCAGTCCCACACCCAGCCGCTCAACAAGTGGCTGGTAGAGCAGCTCATCATGATTGATGCGCTCAAGCGCGGCTCCGCCAAGCGCATCACCGCCATCCTGCCCTTCTACCCGTACGCACGCCAGGACAAGAAGCACCTGGGCCGCGAGCCCATCTCCGCCCGCTTGGTGGCGGACCTGCTCGCCGCTGCAGGTGCCGACCGCATCGTGTCCGTAGATCTGCACACCGACCAGATTCAGGGATTCTTCGATGGCCCAGTCGACCACATGCACGCTATGCCGATCCTGACCGACTACATCAAGTCCAAGTACCCGTTGGACAACCTGGCTGTAGTCTCCCCCGATGCCGGCCGCGTGAAGGTCGCGGAGAAGTGGGCACACGAGTTGGGCGATGCCCCACTGTCCTTCGTCCACAAGACTCGCTCCAACACCGAGGCCAACAAGACCGTGTCCAACCGCGTCGTCGGTGACGTGGAGGGCAAGGACTGCATCCTGCTCGATGACATGATTGATACCGGCGGCACCATCGCGGGCGCTGTCCGCGTGCTGGAGGAAGCAGGTGCTAAGTCCGTAGTTATTGCATGTACCCACGGTGTTTTCTCTGACCCGGCACGCGAGCGCCTGTCTGAGTGCGGTGCTGTCGAGGTGATTACCACCGATACCCTGCCGCAGTCCACCGAGGGCTGGGACAATCTCACGGTCCTGTCCATCGCCCCGCTGCTGGCCCGCACCATCCACGAGATTTTCGAGAACGGTTCCGTGACCACTCTGTTTGAGACCCACTAGATTTGGTTCTGCGACAACGCTGCTGTTAAAATCTTGTGCGTCTCGGCGAGGGAGAAATCCGTTATCGACGCGATAGCACAAGTTAAGCAGTGAATCTTTTAAGCCTGCGATGACTCGTCCAAGACGTCCATCGGCAGGCTTTTGTCGTATCTACACGGTCCTTCATCAGCCCTTGCCGCACCACGATACTTTAAGGAGATTTACTTATGGCTTCTGAGCGCCCCGTAGTGAAGGCTGAAGTCCGTTCCGAGTTTGGCAAGGGCTTCGCTCGCCGTTTGCGCGCTGCCGGCAAGATCCCGGGCGTTGTCTACGGCCACGCCGTCGACGTTCTGCACTTCGCCGTTGACCGTCTGGAAATGACCGCAGTCGTCCGTAACCAAGGTGTTAACGCCGTGTTCGAGCTGGAGCTCGAGGGCGAGCAGCACCTCGTCATGGTCAAGCACATCGACCAGAACGTCCTGACCTTCGACATCGACCACATCGACCTGCTCTCCATTAAGCGTGGCGAGAAGGTTGAGGTTGAGGTTCCGCTCGCTATTGAGGGCGAGCCGGCTCCGGGCCTCATGTTCATCCAGGATGCCGACGTCCTCCTGGTCGAGTCCGACGTACTCAACATTCCGGAAGAGATCGCCGTATCCATCGAGGGCCTCGAGGATGGCACCGTGGTTACCGCTGGCGATATCACCCTGCCGGAGGGCACCACCCTCGTGGCCGAGGAAGACACCGTCATCGTCTCCATCTCCGAGCCGGAGGTTGATGAGGACCTCGAGGCTGCTGCTGAGGCTGCCGAGGACGGCGGCGCTGAGGCTGGCGCCGAGTCCGTCGATGAGGGCGCTGCCGAGGAGAAGGCTGACGAGGAGTAAAACTCCCCTCTCCTTATCACTCCTCATTTTCTAGCGCACCGCTGCCTGCATTCTTTTTCACCTCTTCCCTACATATTGAGGGGTGAGAACGCAGGTGGCGGTGCGTTCTTGTGTCCCCACCCTCGCGGCTTAGAATGGGCTGCGTGACTTCTTCTCCTTTTCTCGTCGTTGGCCTAGGAAACCCCGGCCCGAAATACGCCGGCACGCGCCACAACATTGGCTTTGACGTGGCTGATGAACTGGCCCACGAGCTACTGACATCCTTTTCCGTTCACAAGAAAACAAACACCGATGTCGCCGAAGCGCGGCGCGGGGACGCCAAAGTGATCGTCGCCAAGCCGCGCTGCTTTATGAACTTGTCCGGCGGCCCCATCAAGGCCCTTGCCCAATACTTCAACGTGCCTACCGATCACATCATCGTCGTCCACGATGAACTGGAGCTCGACTTCGCCACCATCAAGCGGCGCTTAGGCGGCGGAGACCACGGCCACAACGGTCTGCGCTCGACCACGAAGTCTTTGGGAACCAAGGACTACCAGCGCCTCTCCATCGGCATCGGCCGCCCGCCCGGCCGCATGGACCCAGCCGCATTTGTTCTTAAGCCGTGGAGCAAGCAGGAGGCTCAGGAGATCCCCATCATTTGCGCCGATGCGGTCGATGAGATTCTTCGCGCGTTAGACTAGCCGGCATGAAGCTCGCTACTCTCCGCACCAGTTTTGGCACCTGTGCTATCCGCATCGATGGACCCAACGTGGGCACGGAGCTCGACTACGAAGACGTAGGCGAGCTGCTCGCCAGCCCCGACTGGCGCAAAGCCGCTCAGCTCTCCGGCGAACCAGTAGTTTTTGAGGATTGCGACCTAGCACCCGTCATCCCAAACCCGGGAAAGATCATTTGCGTCGGCGTGAACTACGCCAAGCATGCCCGAGAGATGGGGCGCGAGCTACCTGTGCAACCCACGCTCTTTATCAAGTTTCCAGAAGCTCTGACTGGCCCCTTCGACGACGTCTATGTCCCGGACTATGCCACGAGGAAGTTGGACTATGAAGGAGAGCTCGCCGTGGTCATCGGCCGCCGCGCGCACCGCGTTCCGGTCGCTGAGGCACTGGATTATGCGGCTGGCTATGCCATCATGAACGACTACACCCTGCGGGATTATCAGCGTGCCACCACGCAGTTCCACGCCGGCAAATCCTTCTACCGCACCGCTGGATTCGGGCCATGGTTGACCACGGCTGATGAATGGGCCCCAGGCAAGGCCGCGCGGCTTACGACGACCGTCGACGGCGACGTTCGTCAAGACGATAACACCGACGACCTCATCTTCTCCGTGGCCGAGCTCATCGCTTTCTGCTCCTCCCTCTACCCCCTCAACCCGGGTGATGTCATTGCCACCGGCACGCCGCAAGGCGTGGGCTTTGCGCGCGGTGAAGAGGCGCTGCTGGGCGATGGCTCCACAACCCGCATCAGCGTCGAAGGTCTCGGGGCAATTGAAAACACCACACGCTTCGGCGAGCCACCCGCTGCCGGAAGCTGCGGCGAAGGCTGCACCTGTCACGGCCGTTAACATTCGGCCATATCCAGGGCGTTCAGCGAAAACGAACAGACTCTATTACGGTGGGGCACCACATTTTCGCAAATTTGACTGAGAAGGATGAGCCTTGATGACTCTTCGTTCCCGCTTTACCGCCACCGGCATCGCACTCTGCGCCAGCACCACGCTGGTGGCGTGCTCGTCGGATAAAGAGGCCGATCCCGCCCCGACGCCGACTCCCGCGCCGGTGGAGACCGTGACGGAAACCGCCGCGGCGCCGGGCACGGATGCGGACGACGATGACCATGATGATGACCGCGACGATGAAGACGCTCAGCAGCCTGCGGACACGGCGGGCGCCGGAGCCACTGGCAACGCAGAGGGCTCCGGCATGCTCAGTGGCGATGAGGCGTTCGAGAAAGCCTTAGCCCACGCCGGCGTTGATGCGCAGGCCGTCACAGAAAAAGAAGTCGACTACGACGATGGTGATGACGGCACGGGCCCCCACTGGGAAATCGAGTTCAAGGCCAACGGCCAAGAACACGAGCTCGATGTCGATGCCGCCAGCGGCGCGGTGACGCAACACGAGGTTGACTAGACACCTCCCTATTCGCCCCATATACCTAACCCCCGCATTTAGGTATTTCCCCAGCTAAGCGGTAGATTTAAAGATATGAGTTCACAGTCTAAGAAGTCTGCCACCAAGCCGCCGAAGCTAGACAAGCAAGCCTATGAGGACGAGCTCAAGCGCCTCCAAGCAGAGCTCGTCGAGATGCAGCAGTGGGTCGTCGAGACCGGCGCCCGCGTGGTCATCATCATGGAAGGCCGCGACGCCGCCGGCAAGGGTTCCGCCATCAAGCGCATTACGCAATACTTGAACCCGCGTACTTGCCGCATCGAAGCGCTGCCCAAGCCCACCGACCGCGAGGCGGGCCAGTGGTACTTCCAGCGCTACATTGAAAAACTGCCCACTGCCGGTGAGATCGTCATCTTCGACCGTTCCTGGTACAACCGCGCCGGCGTGGAACGCGTCATGGGCTTTTGCTCCCAGCAGGAGTACGTGCGCTTCCTCCACCAGGCGCCACAGCTAGAGCACATGCTCATCGAAGATGGCATCATTCTGCTTAAGTACTGGTTCTCCGTCTCTGACGAGGAGCAGCTCGCGCGCTTTAAATCCCGTCGCAACGATCCGCTGCGCCGCTGGAAGCTCTCCCCCATGGACCTGCAGTCCATCACCCGCTGGGAAGACTACTCGCGTGCCAAGGACGAGATGTTCGTCCACACGGATACCCCCTCCGCCCCGTGGTACACGGTCGAATCCGAGGATAAGAAGCGTTCACGCATCAACGTGATCAACCACATCCTCAAGATGGTTCCCTACCAACACGTGGAGCAAGACGTACCGGAGATCCCGAGCCGCCCCGAGCTCGAGGCCGAATACGTTCGCCCGCCACGCAACGACTTTGCCTACGTCCCGGATGTCGCGGCTGACTTGGAACGTGCCAAGGTCAACGGCAAAAAGCAGGGCAAGAAAAAGAAGGCCAAGAAGGACAAAAAGAAGAAGTAGTCCTCCCCTCAAGCTTCTGGCTTGAATCCCCCACTGGGTGCGCCACTGGCCCACTCACATACTGCCCTATCTGACGAAAGATGGCCGGATTTTTCAATCCGCGCCGCTACTTTTGGCAGAACGGGCAGTTCCGTATCTAAGAAGGGGATGAGCCGGAAGCCGAGCGGAACTCTAAAACAGCAACACCGCCCACGCCATGCAGCGAGGGCGGTGTTCGTGTTCTAGCTCTTAAAGCTCAGAGACATCAACGCGCTTCGGGTACACCACCGGGCGAGCACCGGCCATGTCCTCGACGATACGGATGACCTGGTTGGAGTAGCCGAACTCGTTGTCGTACCACACGTAGAGCACAAGGTGCTTGCCGGAGGAGATGGTGGCGAGACCATCGACTACACCGGCGTGGGTGGAACCAACGAAGTCAGAGGACACAACTTCCGGAGAAGCGATGTAGGAGATCTGCTGGCGCAGGTCAGAGTGCAGGGACACGTTGCGCAGGAAGTCATTGACCTCGTCGCGGTCAGCTTCCTTCTCCAGCTCGAGGTTGAGCACAGCCATGGACACGTCCGGGGTGGGAACGCGAATGGCGTTACCGGTGAGCTTGCCCTCGAACTCCGGCAGAGCCTTGGACACGGCCTTGGCTGCACCGGTTTCCGTGAGCACCATGTTCAGGCCAGCTGCGCGGCCGCGGCGGTCACCCTTGTGGAAGTTATCGATGAGATTCTGGTCATTGGTGAAGGAGTGTGCAGTCTCCACGTGGCCGTGAACCACGCCGTAGCGGTCGTTGATGACCTTGAGCACCGGGGTGATGCCGTTGGTGGTGCAGGATGCGGCGGAGAGGATCTGGTCGGAGTCCTCGATGTCGCCGTGGTTGATGCCGTAGACAATGTTCTTCAGATCGCCCTTGCCCGGAGCGGTGAGCAGCACGCGAGCCACACCCTTGGACTGCAGGTGCTGGGACAGGCCTTCGCGGTCGCGCCACACACCGGTGTTGTCGACGACGATGGCGTTGTCGATGCCGTACTTGGTGTAGTCAATGTCTGCCGGGTCGTTGGCGTAAATCATCTGGATCTTGGTGCCATTAGCCCAGATGACTTCATTCTCTTCATCGACAGCGATGGTGCCGTTGAAGGCACCGTGGACAGAGTCGCGGCGCAGGAGGGAGGCGCGCTTGAAGATGTCAATGTCGCCCTTCTTGCGCACGACAATAGCGCGCAGGCGCACGCCGCCGTAGGCAGCCTCGCGGGCAATCAGGATGCGTGCCAGGAGGCGGCCGATGCGACCGAAGCCGTAGAGAACGACGTCGGTGGATTCCTTGTCCACAGCAGCGCCGACGAGATCCACGAGGGTCTCCTCGAGGTAGTTGCGCAGGTTGTCGGAGCCGGACTCCTCGAAGCCGGTGGCCAGACGTCCCAGGTCAATGGAGGCGGTGCCCAGGTTCATCGAGCACAGTTCCTTCACAATCGGCAGGGTCTCTGCGGTGGAAAGCTCGCGCTCAGCAATGCGGCGGGCGTAGCGGTGCGCCTTGATGATGTCGATGTCGGTCACGCCGATGAGCAGGCGGCCGTAGATAGAGGTGACAACGTTATTGTTGCGGTGCAGCTGGTGGATGAGCGGGATCATCTCTTGGGCCAGCTCCAGGCGCTCGTTCCAATCCTCGTGCCCAATGTGCGCGTTCGAAGTCACGTGCTTTGTATCCTTTACTCGTCAAAAAGGGTGTAAAACTCTGTCCATCCGTAAATATTAACCGTTATTCATGCCCGTTTGGGTGTAGTTGAGCGAGGATCTCCGCCACACTACCCCCGCCAAGTTTCATTACATCGACACCTACGAGGCAATAGTCCACGTCCGCGTCAAGCTGGGCGCGACGAGGTTTCAGTAGCGCGTTGAGGTAGGGGTAGACCAAAGGCAGGTCCGGGTGTGCCCGCGTGTAGGCGGTCTCCAGCCCGCGGGCGTAGCGCCCAGAGAACGCGCGGGTGGACACCGTCTGGCCACCGCGACGCAGAAGGCCACGGTTGTGTTCACTCGTTCCCGCCTCCTCGGACAGCAGGAAGGCGGAACCACAGCTGACTGCTTTTACCCCCGGCCAGGCCAGGGCCGTGGCAACATCTTCCGCCGTGCGCAGACCACCCGCGGCAATGAGCGGAAGGTCCGTGACCTGGTGGACCGCCGCGACGAGTTCCTCGAGAGGGCGCTGATCGGGTTCCGCACTCGTCCACACCACCCCGCCAGCTTCAGGGCTGCACGCCAACATCGATGCCGCGGGCGCCGCCTCGGGGTTGGTGACCGTGGTCCACGCCTCTGCCCCAGCGTCATGGATGCGCGACTCGTCGCTAAAACGCCGAACATCGACGACGCCCTCACTCAGGCGGCGTCGAGCTTGTCCTGCCAGCCGAAGTTGAGGGAGACGTCGCCAAGCACGGCGCCCTCTTCGGCGGCGAGGGACCGTGCAGCCGCGAGTTCCGTTTCGGTCAGCGCGCGCTGCGGGTGAAAGATATTGACCCCGAAGCGCGTACCGGCACACGCAGCGATGGCCTCCCGCGCGGCGTCGACGGAGCACGTCCCCAGCCCCAGCGCGCTGAAGGAACCAGCGGCGTCGGCGGCGGCGACTAACTCAGGCGTGGTGGGCCCGCCCGCCATCGGGGCAGGTAGGACAGGGCAAGTGATAGTCTCAAGAAGTTGACTCATGGTTACCCAGCCTAAAGAAAACCATCAAGGGAGTAGTTGTGTCTGCCATCCGTGACTTTTTCACCCGCCGCTTTGGCCGCGCCGGCGAAGCACCGAATAAGAAAACACAGAAGGCCGCCGCCTCCGGACTTAATCCCTCGGATTTAAGCGCCGAGTGGCTCATCGTGGGTTTGGGTAATCCCGGCGCGAAATACGCCGCGACCCGCCACAATGTGGGGTACATGGCCGTGGATGATCTCCTCGCCGAATCTGGTGACATGCTCGAGCCTGTCACCGGACACCAACTCAGCGCGGCGCAGCTCGAGCTCGGAGGCACGAAGGTCGTAGCGCTGCGCTCACACACCTACATGAACCTCTCTGGCGATCCCATCGCCCCGTTGGCCACGCTGCTGGGCGTTGCGGCAGAGAACATCATCGTCATCCACGATGAGCTCGACCTGCCCGCCGGCAAGGTGCGTATTAAGAAGGGCGGCAACGAAAACGGCCACAACGGCCTTAAGTCACTGAGCGAGCGCTTGGGCACGCGCGATTACCTGCGCGTGCGCATCGGTATCGGGCGCCCACCCAAGGGTGGTTCCATCCCGGATTGGGTGCTCGCGCCTGTCGACGCCAGCGCTGAGCTCGATTCCACCATCGCCACCGCCGCCGAGGCCGCACGTCTCATCGTGGCTGAGGGTCTCAACAAGGCCCAGCAGGAAATCCATTCCCGGACGAAATAACCCCCGGCGCGACCACGCTCAACGTCCTACACTGTCCAAGTATGAGCCGCACGAGCCAGAGCCTGCCATTGAATAACGACCCGAAAACTATCGTCATCACCGGAGCCTCTGACGGCGTGGGCGCGGCCGCTGCCCGTATCCTTCACCAGCGCCGCCCGCAGGATTCGCTCGTGCTCGTGGGCCGCAACCCGGAGAAGACGCAGGCTGTGGCTGAGGAGATCGGAGCCGGCTTTCATGTGGCCGATTATGAGTCTTTGGGCCAGGTGCGCCGGCTCGCCGAGGAGCTGAGCCAATACCCGCGGATCGACGCCTTGGGCAATAATGCCGGCGGAATGTTCGACGGCCCTTTCGCCACCGCCGATGGTTTCGAGCGCACGTGGCAGATCAACGTTGTGGCGCCTTTTCTTCTGACCTCCTTGCTGCGCGATACGCTGCGGGCCAGCAACGCCACCGTGGTGCAGACCGCCTCGTTGGCCAACATGCTGTATTCCTCTTTCGACCCCGGTGACCCGAATACTTTTGAAAAATTCACGGCGGAGCGCGCCTATGGCAACGCCAAGTTGGGCGATATCCTGCTGACCCGCTACCTCGCCTCCCACGGGCTGACCTCCGTGGCCTTCCACCCGGGGATATTGAATACTGGTTTCGGGCATAACTCAACGAGCAGGACGAGCAAGCTCTATTCGACCACTGCGGCTCAATACGTCTTGGGCAAGGCGGACAAGGGTGGGGAGAACTTGGCCTACTTCCTCAGCGGCACACCGGGCATCCATTTCGACTCCGGCGAGTATTACAACCAGAAGCGCAAGCCAGGCCTGCAGCGGCCGATTGCGAAGAAGCTCTCCGTGGCCCGGCGCATCTTTGATGATCTGGGCCGCCAGCTCAATGTGGAGTGGTAGCACCCAGCGGCTAAACTAGCCCGCATGAGTATTGCCTCCGAAGCTTCCCGCCGCCGCACATTCGCAGTCATCGCCCACCCGGATGCTGGTAAGTCCACGCTGACGGAGGCGCTGGCGCTCCACGCGCACGTCATCAACGAGGCCGGCGCGGTGCACGGCAAGGGCAACCGCAAGTCCACGGTTTCTGACTGGATGGAGATGGAGAAGAACGCGGTATTTCCGTGGCCTCCTCCGCGCTGCAGTTCGAGTACGCCGAGGGCCCGAGGCAGCCTATTATCAACCTGGTGGATACCCCGGGCCACGCGGACTTTTCGGAGGATACCTACCGCGTGCTCACGGCGGTGGATGCCGCCGTGATGCTTATCGACGCCGCCAGGGCCTCGAGCCCCAGACCCTCAAGCTCTTCCGCGTGCAAGGCCGCGGCCTGCCGATCATCACGGTGATCAACAAGTGGGACCGCGTGGGCCGTGAGCCGCTGGAGCTTGTCGACGAAATCGTCAACGAAATCCAGCTGCAGCCCACCCCACTGTACTGGCCGGTGGGTATCGCCGGCGACTTCCGCGGCTTGGCCCACATCAACGATGACGGCGAGGCCGATGAGTACGTGCACTTCCTGCGCACCGCCGGTGGTTCCACCATCGCCCCGGAGGAGCACTACTCCCCCGACGAGGCCGCCGCGAAGGAAGAGGACGCCTGGGAAACAGCCGTGGAGGAGGCAGAGCTGCTGGCTGCGGACGGCGCCCTGCACGACCAAGAGCTCTTCGAGCAATGCGTGACCTCCCCGCTCATCTTCGCCTCCGCGATGCTGAACTTCGGCGTGCACCAGATTCTGGATACCCTGTGCGCCATCGCCCCGGCTCCGCGCTCCCGCGATTCGGATCCGCAGGCCATCGAGGCCGCCACCTCCGCTATCGATGAGGTCCGTGAGGTCACCGATGAGTTCTCAGGTGTCATCTTCAAGGTGCAGGCGGGCATGGACCGCAAGCACCGCGATAACCTCGCTTTCATGCGCGTGGTCTCCGGTGAATTTGAGCGCGGCATGCAGGTCAACCACGCCCAATCCGGCCGCAGCTTCTCCACCAAGTACGCCCTGACGGTCTTTGGCCGCACACGTGACACCGTGGACACGGCGTACCCGGGTGACATCGTCGGCTTGGTCAACGCCGGTTCCTTGGCTCCCGGTGACACGATTTACACCGGCAAGAAGGTGCAGTTCAAGCCCATGCCGCAGTTCGCACCGGAGTCCTTCCGCATCCTGCGCGCGAAGTCTTTGGGCGACTACAAGGCCTTCCGCAAGGGCCTGGACCAACTGGCGGCGGAGGGCGTGGTCCAGATCCTGCGCAACGATACGCGCGGCGATGCCGCCCCCGTCATGGCCGCGGTGGGCCCCATGCAGTTCGAGGTCATGCAGGCTCGCATGGAAGTCGAGTACAACGTGGAGACCATCACCGAGCCCATCCCCTACTCCGTGGCGCGCCGCACCGACGCCGAATCCGCACCCGAGCTGGGCCGCCAGCGCGGCGTAGAAATCTTTACCCGCACCGACGGCGAACTCATCGCTCTGTTTGGCGATAAGTGGAAGCTGGCCTTCATTGAGAAGGAGCACCCGGAGCTGACCATCGAAACACTCGTGGCGGATTAGGCACAGCGTTTCCCTTAACTGCTGAGGAATTCCTTCCACGCCGGCCATTCCGCATAGGTCTGCGCGCGCCCAGCCTCATAGTTGGAGCGCAGCTTTGTCACAGAACGCTCAGTCGATGCCACCTGCATATCCTCCGGGAAGAAAAGCTGGGCTCGCCCTTCCTTTTCCAGCTCCAGAAGCCGCTCCTTGGAGGCGTTGTACCGGGGCGGCCGGGCAATCATTGACTCCGCCACGGCAGGGTACTTTCGGAAGATTCGTCGCAGCGCCGCGGGCCGCCCTACCTCAGGCCGCACGTAGCCACGCGGTTTCGAGCCAAGGAACAAGAACTTTTCAAAGCCGGCCTTCTCCGCCTGCTCGATGAGGATGCCACCGGATTCCCCCATCGCACCGTCGACGTACGGTGCGCCATCGATAACACGCATCGGCATGATCAGCGGCAACGTCGAAGACGCGCGAACGCGCACCATCAGGTCCTCTTGTGTCTTTATGTCATTGCGCCCCCAGTACACGCTCTCCCCGGTATCGGCGCGCGCGGCGGAAATACACATCTGCGCCGGGTTGGCCTGAAATGCTTCCCAGTCAAAGGGCATGTCCTGATCGGCGGCCTTCTCATAGATGAACTCCGCATTGAAGTAGCCGCTACCGCGCAGCAGCGAACCCAGGCCACCGAAGCTGGGGTTCTTGGCAAAATCCACGAAGGATTCTTCCGAGCGGCTCACGTCGCGGGAGAGGAAGTTCACGGTGTGTGAAGAGCCCGCGGAAACACCTCCAACCCAGCCAAATTCCACCTCCTCCTGCAGAAGTTTGACGATGCACGCGGCGGTATAGGAATTGCGCATGCCGCCGCCTTCAATGACGAGTGCTGTATCTTTCGCGTCAATCACAGTGCCCGATGGTACCCCCGCGCTAGGATCGCGCCATGGGATTGTTTTCTGCGGTTAAGAATGCCGTCGACAAGCTTGGCGGCTCCAGCACCGTCCGCTTGGCCTCCCCGGATCCCCACGCCGTCGAGGTCTCTGTAGACCACCTCTCCGTCCACACGGCCGGCGGCCTCATCATCCTGGTCACCTCCCCAGCCGGCGCACAAATACTCAGTGAGGTGGCGCGTTCCGGTGAGCCCGCGCAGTTGCGTGGCCCTCAGACCACGGTGCATCTCTCCCCCACGACTAAGGAGCAGCGTCCCGTCCACGACCCCAAGAAGGGATGGGCCATCCCGTTGTCGCCCGCAGAAAGAGAAACACTGTCCCAACTCAACGCCGAGCCCGGCGATTATGAAATTTCCGAGTCACTCGCTGTGTCCGTCGAACCCACCCCTGAAGAAAGCTAGTCCGCCATGCTCATCCTCCCCTTCCAAGGGCACACGCCTCGCATCCACCGCAGCGCCTGGATTGCGCCGAATGCCACCATCATCGGTGACGTCACCATCGGGCCGGATTCTTCCGTGTTCTATGGCAGCGTGCTGCGCGGGGACGTTGGTTCCATCCGTCTTGGCGCCCGCGTCAACATCCAGGACAACTGCGTCATCCACGTCGAAGCCACTGCGCCGTGTGTACTGGACGATGACGTCACCGTGGGCCACATGGCCATGCTCCACGGCACGCACGTGGGCGCGGGCACGCTGGTTGGAATGAAGTCTTCTTTGCTTTCCGGCTCCACCGTGGGCACAGGCTCTCTCATCGCCGCCGGCGCGGTGGTGCTCGAAGGCCAAAACATTCCCGCCGGCGCCTTGGCCGCCGGGGTGCCCGCCAAGGTGCGCCGTGCGTTGAGCCCTGAGGAATCCGCCGCCTTCATCCCGCACGCCGCGCGCTACGTCGACATTGCTAAGAATCAGGCGCCGCTTGGCGACGCCCTCCCCCTCGACGAAGTCCTCTACGACTAGCACCGCAACTGCCGTTGTTGACAAAACTCCCGAGTCCGCCGCAAAAACTGACCAGAACTTTGGCAACTAGGGCAGTTCACTTTTGAACTCTTGCCCACCAGCCGGCTCGTTATAGAAGAGCAACGAGACCCATCACCACCAGGAAGGCGGCCACTCCGTAGCCGCTCCAAAGCGCAACCGCTGCAGAGTTTTCCCGCGCCCACGCGAAGGCGCGACCAGCCCAGGAGTCTGGCTTCGCCCGCACAAGCGCGATGAAAAGCCCGCACACCGTGGGCAGCGAGAGCGCGAAGGTGGCATAGAAGAAAAGGCCTCCGTATTTAACGGTGTTGCTGAAATCCCCGGCAGCAAGGTGCATCAGCCCATAGAAAAAGGGTACGGAGGTCAAGGACTGGATAACACCCATGGCGTAGCCCACCGCGACAGTCTTGGCCGAGGGCGTGCGCAGTGGGCCGAGGAGTTTCTGCACCATGTCATTGGGTTCGCCCTTGGAGCGCCAGGCCAGAAGACCCAGCCCCAGGCCGATGACCACCAGACCCCAACCAAGCAGCGGTGATTCCAGCGCGGCGGCCACGTTGTCCTGGATACCGACGAAGACGAACATCACCACAGCAGCGGCGGTGAGCACGCCGAACCAGTCACCGACGATGACGAGGGCCGCGATCTTGCGGTAGCTCCCCCGCGGAAGCATGATGCCGATGGCCACCAGGATTCCGATGAGAAGCGCGTTGACGGAATCGGCGAAGGCATTCAGCACGGCTTCAAGCATGCGGGCTAGTCTACAGGCTCTTAGAGAACATTCATCTACTGTTTACCCCGCGCGCCCCCGACGCAGGCGAGCAAACGGTATGTTCGAAAAAAGTGTGCCACGTAACGAACCCCCAACTTACGCGTGTCAACATAGACTAGACCCCTGCTGGTACAGCACGTTTTGACCCCGACCCAAGAAGTGGAGAGACAAAAAATGAAGGTAGCGATTCTCGGCGGAGACGGCTTCTGCGGTTGGCCCGCTTCCCTTTATCTCTCCGACCAAGGCCACGAGGTCATCATCGTGGATAACCTCTCCCGGCGCGCCATCGATGAGGAGTTGGGCGCGGAATCCTTAACACCCATCGCCTCCATTGAGGATCGCCTGGCCGCGTGGACCGAGGTTTCCGGCAAGACCATCGGCTTCCGTAACCTCGACGTGGCCCAGGACTACGACGGCTTGCTGGAGTTCCTGAATACCGAACGCCCGGATGCGGTGGTGCACTTCGCTGAGCAGCGCGCCGCCCCCTATTCCATGAAGAATTCGCGCACCAAACGCTACACGGTGGATAACAACATCAACGCCACCCACAACTTGCTCGCCGCCATCGTGGAATCTGAGCAAGATATCCACGTCGCCCACTTGGGCACCATGGGTGTCTACGGCTACGGCACCGCCGGTATGAAGATTCCGGAGGGCTACCTGGATGTGCAGGTGGATGCGGGCGAGAATGGCGTCGTCAAGCAGCAAATCCTCTACCCCTCCAACCCGGGCTCGGTCTACCACATGACGAAGGTCCTGGACCAGCACCTGTTTGCCTACTACGCCAAGAATGATGAGCTGCGCATCACCGACCTACACCAGGGCATCATCTGGGGCACGCACACTGAGCAGACCCAGAAGGACGAGCGCCTCATTAACCGCTTTGATTATGACGGTGACTACGGAACGGTGCTCAACCGCTTCCTCATTCAGGCCGGCATTGGTTATCCGCTGACCGTCCACGGCACCGGCGGACAGACCCGCGCCTTTATTCACATTCGTGACATGGTGCGCTGCATCGAGCTAGCCCTGCAGAATCCGCCAGCACGCGGGGAGCGCGTCAAGATCATCAACCAGATGACCGAAACCCACCGCGTGCGTGACCTGGCAGAACTACTGGCGAAGATCTCTGGTGCGGAAGTGGCTTATGTGCCGAACCCGCGCAAGGAATCCGCAGAGAATGAACTCCACGTCACCAACGACACGTTCCTCGAGCTCGGCCTGGAGCCGACCACTTTGTCGGAGGGGTTGCTCCACGAGGTGGAGGAAGTCGCGCGTAAGTACGCCGACCGTGTTGACCGCTCCAAGATTCCAGCCCAGTCGCTGTGGACGCGCCAGCAGCACGCTGGTGTTCCCGAAGCCTTGGCCAACGGCGCGGACGCTGCGGAGGCTTAAACCTTCGTGCGCATCGCTATCGTTACCGAGGTCTTCCTGCCCAAGATCGACGGCGTGGTCACCCGCCTGACGCGCACGCTGGACCAGCTGGCCGCGATGGGCCATGAGGTGCGGATTTTTGCCACAGGCAAGGCCCCTGACACCTATGCCGGCTTCGAGGTCACCCGCATCCCCAGTTTGTCGCTGTGGGTCTACCCGGAGATTAAATTCGGTTTGCCCTCGTGGAAATTCTTCAAGGAAATCCGGGATTTCGATCCCGATGTCATCCACGCGGTCAATCCCATTTGGACCGCGGCCCTCGGCGTCTTTGCCGCGCAGCGCGATGCCGTACCGCTGGTAGCCAGCTTCCACACCAATGTCCCCGAGTACGTTGAAGCGCTGGGGATTGGGTGGACTAGGCCGCTGACCGAAGCCGCGCTGAAGTATCTGCACAACCAGGCTGCGGTGAACCTGTGCACCTCCGGCCCCATGGTGGATAAGGCTCGGATGATGGGGATCCGCAACGTGCAGCTGTGGCCCAAGGCTGTTGATACGCAGACCTATCACCCCAGTGGCGCCACGGAACAGATGCGCGAGCGCCTGACCGACGGTAACCCGGATTCCCCGTTGGTGACCTATATCGGCCGCGTCTCCAAGGAGAAAGACTTGGAACGCCTCGATCACGTGATGGAACTGGTGAGGGCACAGCTTAGCGACGCCCGCCTGGCCATCGTTGGCGATGGCCCCGCCTTGGAGGAGCTCAAGTCCAGCTTCAATCCTGCGCACACCGTATTCACTGGCTACCTCTCCGGCGAGGAGCTCGCCGCCGCCTTCGCCGTGGGGGATGTTTTCCTCTTCCCCTCCGCCACGGAAACCCTGGGACTCGTGGCTCTCGAGTCCTTCGCCTCTGGGGTTCCGGTCATCGGCACGAATGCCGGCGGCATCCCCTTCGTTATCGAAGAAGGCGTCACAGGACATCTCATCGAGCCCGACGCTGACGACACCGCGTGGGCCCGCGCCGCTCTCAGCCTCCTCCGTGATTCCTCCCGCCGGGCGCAGATGGGACAGGCCGCCCGCCGCGAAGCTGAAAAACATTCCTGGGTAGAATCCACCCAAGCCCTCCTTCAGGCCTACGAGGAGGCCATCGAGCACCCCTTCCGCAGGAATACAAACTAGTCAAGGAGACCCATGGATTCAGCCCAGAACCTGTACTCCGCTGGCGCCTTTATCCAAGCCGGCATCGACGCCACGTTTGCCTCACGCCTGGGCGTCGTTCGCGACGTCGAGGTAAATTTCATTCCCACCGATTCCGCATCAGCAGCCTCGGAGGACGGGCAGCCAGACCAAGATCAGCGCGCCGTCGTACGTTTTAGCACTGATTCCGGGGTTTATGATTTCGATGGCCTGCGCCTGGCCACCATCCACGATGGTCACCTGCTCTGGGCCACTGGCATGGTGGAGCACGCACCGCAGCCGGAGTTCCACGGGCCGCAGCCGGACTCCGTCCTGCTGCGCGGCTTGGCGCGACGGCTCGTAGGCGACCGGCCTGTTGTCCGCGTCCCGCAGGGCGATGGCGAAGCGCTCGTCGCCGTCGACTTCGCAGAGATTAACCCGGATCCTCGGGTGAGCATTCTGGCCGGAATTGAGCACTCGGGGGATATCGCCGGTGGCGTCGACGAGCGCCTAGCCACCGCCGAGCTCGCTTCCTACCTGGGCATTCCGCAGAGCAACGCGGAGAATCTCGCGCTCTTCCACGGCTCCCGGATCGTGGCTCTCCCCCAGGCCCCGGGCCGCGCCGGGCTCAGCGCGCGCGAGGTGTTGGCCGATGCCCACTTCCTCGCCACCGAGCACAACTTCTTCTTGGAGGCCCGTTTCCCCAACCTGTGGGCGGACCTTGATCCCGATACGTCGCGGACCGTGGTGAACTCTGATTACGGCTCGCTCACGGTGCCCGCGCACCTCATTGCCACGATCGACGCTGCCGCAGACACCTTCACGTGGGCCTGGGCAGACGAGCTATCCGGCTCCATGTCCGCCCAGGCGGCGGGGAACCTGCGCCGCTTCGGATATGACCAGGCCATCCCCGAATTGATTCGGGCCCGCGTGTCCATCACTGAGGCACGCTCTACACGCTTGCCGCAGCTGGCCATGCCAGTTCTGGGCCTGTGGACCTTGCTGCCGGTGCAGCTTCCCGACGGCCGCCAAGGCCTCGCGCTGTCCGACGCCCCCGCGTTCCACCTCCCCGCACCGACTCCGGCGGCCACGCAAGCCACCCTCAACGTTGCGGTGCCGGCAGGCGTGGACGAGCAGCGGGCGCGCGCTGCCTACCACCGGGCGCGCCCCCTATAAGTGCTCGGACAGCGCTGAGTGCGTGAGCGGCTGGGAGCGTTAGGAGTTCAGCACGGCGCGGAACTCCTCGACGTCAACCTCCTCTGTGGTGGCCGGGTTAAACGCTGCGTCCTGGGTCTTGTCCACTAGTACCGCGCGCACGCCCTCAGAAAAGTCGGGACGGCGGTACATGTGCATGCCCAGCTTGAGTTCCAAAAGGAGGGCCTCGCGAATGTCGTCGACACCGGCCTCTGCCTCATAAAGCTCGTTAGCCGCGATAATGGCAGCTGGGCACGCCCCTGCCATAAGGCGGCGGACCTCACCGGCAATGAGCGGGCGCTTGTCCAACTCCGCGGAGATTTCCTCCCACGTTGGCAGGGCAAACGTCTCCTCCAGGTCCTTGGCCACCTGCTCCAGCGGGGCGGGCTCTTCGGGTGCGGGCAGGGCGAGGTCCTCCAGCGCGGCATCAATACCGCGCTCAATGGCGGCCTCAATCAGCTCGTGTGCATCCTTGACAACGTGGGTTGCCACGCCAGTCCACAACATGTCTGCGGCATACATGCGGTATCCACTAAGACCCCAGAACTTGGCCAAGCCCGGTGAGGCGATACCGCGGGTGCCCACCATGCGCTGGGCCGCATAGGCCACACCGACGTCGGTGACATAGCCGATGTTCATCTCCGGCATCGAGGCGAAGGCCTTTTCTGTCACCACGCGATGCGAGCCGTGCAGGGAAATGCCCAATCCACCACCCATAACGACACCGTCGATGACGGCGATATAGGGCTTTGGAAACTCGGCGATATCACCGTTGGTGAGGTACTCGCTGGCGAAGAAGGCATCGACCTCCTCCAGCTTGCCTTCCGCGATTCCCTCCCGCGCGTGGCGCACATCGCCGCCCGCACAGAATGCTTTAGGGCTGTTGGAGTAAATCAGAACCTGTTCAATCTCATCGTCCTGTGCCCAGGCTTCGAGGGAGCGGCGGATGATATCGATCATGTCCGGGTTCAACGAGTTCAGGGCCTTCGGCCGATTGAGTTCGAGGACTCCGGTATGGTTGCGGACGGAAACGAGTACTGGATCAGTCGTAGTCATGCGCACCAGTGTTCCATATCACACATGTTTCAGCCACCTTTTTTGAGGCTGGTTTTAACATCGACCCCTGCCTCTAAACCCAACCTTCAGATTGGTGTGAATTTCTTGCTCCCACAGCTTGTTGCTCTTGACATGGACGGCACCCTCCTCGATGCCCACGGTCAGCTGCCCGCAGACTTTTCAGAGCTTGAGGAGCTCGCCACCGCCCGCGGCTGCGAGCTGGTTCCGGCCTCAGGGCGCCAGCTGGCCACCCTGCAAGACATGTTCCCGGAAGGCGGCACATTCATTGCGGAGAACGGCTCGGTGATTGTGCGCGACGGAGAGATCATCGCCACCTTCCCGCTGCAGGAAGAAACCGTGCGCGCGGCGCGCGACGCCGCATCCGCCATCAGCGAAGCGCACACCGTCGTTCTGTGTTCCCCGGAGACCGCCTACGTAGCCCGGGATGTCACGCAGGCAGCACGCGCGGAGATTTCCAAGTATTACAAGGCGGTCACGTGGGTCGATAACCTGGACACCGTCCCCAATACCAACATCATCAAGATCGCCATCTTCTGCGAATCCGGTTCCGAGACACATATCTACGAGCCCATCCGCCGTGCCGTACCGGAGGACAACGTGGCGGTATCGGGCAAGGTCTGGCTCGATGTCATGGCCCGCGGCGTCGATAAGGGAGCAGCCTTAACCACACTCGCTGAACTTGCCAACGTTCCAATCACCGCCACCGTGGCCTTCGGCGACTACCTCAATGACCTCGAAATGCTGCGCGCTGCTGGGACGGCTGTCGCCATGGACAACGCGCATCCGAAGTTGAAGGAAATAGCGGATATTATCGCGCCTGCCAATACCGACAATGGTGTGAGCACCATGCTGCGCCAGCTTCTGCGCACCTAACACGCTCCCAGGAAACCTTCCCGATTCTCTACCACCACCCGAGTAGGATTACCCCGGTTCCCTAGACCCCCAATCCCTTACGTGTGGAGTGTTCAGTGAAGAAGTTCCTGCGATCCCCTGGGCCCCGTGTCCCTCGTCGGGCCACGGACACCTCCCTTGAACTGGATCCGGAGTCCCTCCCCAAGGCATCCGCTGTGCGCAAGGCCAAGCTGCACAAAGCCGCGAGCCGCCGAAACCTCGCCGCGCCGCGCCGCAGCGCGCCGGCTGCACGCACGACAGCGCGCTGGGATCGGCCGCGCAACCCCCAGCTCAATCCAAACCCGCCGAGAGTTCTCCCGAATCACGGCCCGAGAATGAGATCTCGCGCGCCTTGGCGCGGCGCTCGCAGCCCGTCGGCACACCGACAAGCAAGCAGCTCAAAACACCGCGCCCTTCCCGCGAGCAGCGCCAGGCCGCACAGCACGACAGCGCGAAAAACACTGGAGACATTGCGGTGCCGAAGGAATCCGCCACCGTCACGCGTCAGCGTCGCGCGCGCCTGCGCCCGGTACCTGGTTTGGATGGGCTGCGCGGTCTCGCGGTCTTGGCTGTGGTGATCTACCACTTCTTCGGGGATCTGCTCCCCGGCGGATACCTCGGCGTGGATATGTTCTTTGTCCTCTCCGGCTTCCTTATCACCTCGCTGCTCGTGCGCGAGTTCGCCGTGACCGGGCGCATCAGTCTCACCGATTTCTGGATCCGGCGCTTCCGGCGCATCCTTCCGGCTGCGCTCGTTGTCTTATGCCTGTGCACGGCCCTCGTCGCAATGATCGGCGGGGACCTCGCTGTGGGGATCCGCGAACAGTTCTTGGGTACCTTCTTCTTCGTCAACAACTGGACCCAGATCGCCACCAGCCAGACCTATTTTGCGCCCAATGAGGTGCAAGTCTTCGCCCACTACTGGTCCCTGGCCGTTGAGGAGCAGTTCTACCTCCTATGGCCCCTGCTCATGTTTGGCGCTTTCGCGCTGTCGCGACGCCAACCCAAGCGCCTGCCCATCGCGCTCTCTCTCGTCCTCGCGGTCGCCTCCGCTGCCGCGATGGCGCTGCTGTTCACTCCGGGCGAAGACCCTACCCGTGTTTATTACGGCACCGATACCCATGCCTTCGGCCTCCTCATCGGTGCGCTGCTGTCCCTTCTTCTCACCTCGACGTCGAAGGAGGCGAAGGCGGACTCATGGGCGTCGACAAGCACAGGCGTTATCGCCGGCACCGTCGGAGCCCTCGCCCTGGTTGGTTACCTGGCGCAGCTGGTGTGGATGAGCGCAGACCTTGGGGTCACCTACCGCGGCGGCCTGGTCCTCACCAGCCTCCTCGGCGCGGCAATGATCTGGGGTGTGGTGCGTGAGACCGGACCTCTCACATGGCTCTTCCGCACCCGGGTGATGCGGTGGCTGGGCCAGCGCTCCTTCTCGCTCTACCTGTGGCATTGGCCTGTGGTGATGATCCTCCGCGAGCTGTCTGATGCCCCGGCGTGGCTGCTGGGTTTGCTCGCGCTTCCTCTGTCCTTCCTGTTGGCTGAGGTGACGTATCAGTTCGTGGAAAACCCCTTCCGCCGCGCCGGATATGTCGCCACGTGGCGCACCTATTGCTTCGCGCCCCACTGTGGCCGAGATGAAGGACGGTTTCGGCAAGGCCATGCCCGCCGTGCCCGCCATGGTGATCTTCTCCGCGCTGGGCGGCCTATGGGCTGGTCACGTCACAGGACCAGACCGAGCTGGAGCGAGAATTGGAGCGCATGTCCCAGGCCAATGAGCAGGCAGCGGCATCGGCCCCGGCAACACCGACAGAGACCAAGAAGCCTCCAGAAAAGCGCGCTCTGCCTGCGGGCACGGCGATCAACGCGGTGGGCGATTCGGTCATGCTCGCCGCCTCCGAAGCCCTCAACGAGCGTTTCCCAGGGATTCTCATCGACGCGGAAGTGTCCCGCCACTATGCCGAGGCAATCGCGGAAATCCGGCAGCTGAAGGAATCCGGTCAGCTACGCTCCACCGTCTTTGTGGGGCTGGGCACGAACGGAGCGGCTGCAGACGGCGAGATGGACGAACTCCTCACCATCCTCGGTTCCGATCGCACGGTTATCCTCGTCGTGCCCTACGGCGAGCGCGACTGGATGGGGCAGGCACGCGCAGAGATTATCGAGGCCGCCAAAGAGCACGACAACGTCTACGTGGCCGACTGGTGCGGCATGGCCCAAGAGAACCCGGCGCTGCTCTACGACGACGGCGTGCACCCACAGGCCGAGGGCGCAGCGCTGTACGTGCAGGCGCTTTCCGACGCCCTCGAGCAGTACTCCCGCGGAGAAAAATCCATCACCACGGCCTGCTCGCTCTAGCCTTCGGCCGCTCTCGAATCAGCTGCTCTCCAATCAGGGCAGTGCGCTAGCAGCATCGCCCTAGCAGCACTGGCCTAGTTGCCAAAGATCTGGCCAGATCCTTGGGGCAGGACCTATAACTTTGGCAACTAGGGCAGTTGACGGGATTCGCCGCTAGGCCCGAGCACATAGAAAAACGGCCGGGGATGTGCCTCCCCGGCCGTTTTTCTATGTGCCGATGCTTGTGCGCTTCCGGTGTTACTGAAAGACGCTCAATCTCCTAGACGGAAAATTCAGCCATCTTATCCCATTGCGTTTTTCCATCGAGGTGAGTGTTGATAATGTCCGGCGTCTCCACCAGGTACTTCGGGAACTCCTCGCAGGAGCGTTTGAAGTGCTCAGTGTTGACGTGGTCAACGTCGGTGCCGTCCTTGTAGGACTCGAGGAGCAGGAAGCGCTGCTTGTCTTCCGGATCGCGGAACCACTTGAAGTCGATGCAGCCGGGCTCTGCCTGGCAGGCCTTGGTGTACCAGTCGATCTCGTCGAGGAAGGTCTCGGCGTACTCGGGCTTGACGTGGAACTGTACGTTGATCAAAATCATGGGCCCCACTGTAACCATCTCCACGAAAACATGCAGAAGGCCTTGTAAAAAGCCTCTCGGGAGGATTACTTGTTGAAGAAGTACTCCGCCACGTAGACGTAGGTTCCGTCAAAGGCCTGGGCGACGCCGAAGCCGGTGCCATCCGTCTTGGTCACGGGCACGTCGCGGTTGAGCCAGTCCACGCGCTCCTTGGCCTCAGATTCGGTGAGCTTGTAAATGTTGCCGCTGCCCTCCTCCAGGTGGGTCAGCCCATCGCCTGCATTGTCGTGGAAGGTGACCTTGCCAGCTGCTGCCTGGTTTGCCCACTCCTGCGCGATGTTCTTGGCGTTGGCATCCTCGTGGTGGCCCTGCTTGAGCAGGTGGGCATGGGTAGCACCAACAAGTTCGCCGGCGACGGCCGGGGTCGGCTTCTTGATGAAGCCCGGCAACTGGACGTTAAACTGCTTCGCCAAGTCATAGGCCTGCGCAGGCAGCTCGATCTCTAAAGAGTTGACCTGCTCAACGGCCTGGGAGGACAGCTGGTTTACATCCTGCAATTGTGCGGAAGAGGAGTTGACCGGGGCGGCCTGGGCAGCGGACACCGACAGAGCAGCGGTGAGGGTGGCTGCCACGGCGGCGGTGGCGGACATGCGGGAAACACGACGGAAAGAATTCATGCCTTCCACCGTGCCACAAAAATGCTTCGGCGGAAAAAGACTTCCCGCTCATGTGGGATTTTCGATACCACTTTGTTATCACTTGCCGGTGGCTGCATGCCGGCATGGAAGAATAGCCAAGGCTGGCTTTAGTATGGATTTTTTAACGAGTATCCGAAAGGTGATCACTGTTGCTGGACGTCTTAACCGGTTTCGCCATCATTTTTGTGGTTATCGGCGTGGGCTTCATCATGGCTCGGCGCGGCGTTATCGGCGAAGGTGAGGCGCGCCTGCAGTTCAATCGCACGGCGTTCTGGGCGGCGACCCCAGCGCTGATCTTTTCCAGCGTGGCCACCTCTGACACCTCGGCCTTTGCCTCGCCGGTTGTCGCCGTCATCGCGATAGCTTCGGTCGCCACGATGGCCTTGTATTGGGTGCTGAGCGCGTTATTCTTCCGGCGTAGCGGAGCGGAAACCATGGCCGGCGCGGCCGCGGCCAGTTACTACAACTCGGTCAACATCGGGCTGCCCATCGCCACCTATGTCATCGGTGATGCCACCTTTGTGGTGCCAGCGCTCGTGCTGCAAATGGCAGTCCTCTCGCCCTTCATCATTGCCGGCCTCAACGCCCAGGGAACAAGCCTGCGTTCGATTTTAAGTTCCGTGGTCTCAGGGTTGACAGCCCCAGTGGTCATCGCGGCGATCGCCGGCTTCATCGTGTCCGCCGCAGGCTGGCACGTCCCCGACGTCATTATGGCTCCGCTCGAGATCCTTGGTGGTGCCTCCATCCCGATGATCCTGATGAGCTTTGGCGCCTCACTCACCGGCGACGGGCTGTTAGCCGTTGACCGCCTGCCGACGATTACCGCCACGGTTCTCAAGCTCATTGCTATGCCGGCGATTGCGCTGGCGGCCGGCTTGGCGTTGGGGCTGAGCGGCAACGAGCTCTACACAGCGCTGATCTTGGCCGCGCTTCCGACCGCACAGAACGTCTACAACTATGCCGCGACCTACCAGTCGGGAGAAACGGTGGCGCGCGATACGGTCTTCCTCACCACCTTCCTCTCGCTGCCGGCGATGCTGGGCATCGCGGCTCTCTTCGGGTAGGGCTGGGCCTACCCCTCGAGCTTCTCCCCCAACTCCAGCCATTCCATTTCTAGCTCTTCGCGCTCAGAGGCAATGGCCTTGAGCTCGGAGTCGAGCTTCGCTAGCTCACCGCTGTCCCCCTCACCGGAGGACATCTTCTCTGCAGCCACCGCCATCTTTTCGTTCAGCTTCGCCGTCTTATCGTCGAGCTTGCCCATCTTGCGCTCCAGCGCATTCATCTTCTTGGTCAGCTCGCGCTCTTCCTGGGAGCTCAACCGCTTGGCCGGGGCGGCATCCGCGCTCTGCTCGTCAGAGTTCTTGGAGGCTTCTCCTAAATCAAGGACGCCGCGGGCGGTGGCGGCCTCCATCTCCTGACGGCGGCGCAGGTATTCCTCGATTCCGCCCGGCAGGTTGGTGAGCTTGCCATCCCCAAACAGCGCATAGGTGTTATCCGCGATGCGCTCGATGAGGTAGCGGTCGTGCGAGATGACCACCAAGGTGCCCGGCCACGAGTCCAGAAGAGACTCCAGCTCCTGGAGAGTATCGATGTCGAGGTCGTTCGTGGGCTCGTCGAGAAGCAGCACGTTTGGCTCCGCCATAAGCACGCGGGTCAGCTGCAGACGGCGGCGCTCACCGCCGGAGAGGTCGCCGACCGGCGTGCGCTGGCGCTTGGCGGAAAAACCCAGGCGCTCCGCGAGCTGGGACGCGGACAGTTCCTTCTTGCCTAGGTGAACGTAGGTGGCGACGTCTTCGACGGCGTCGAGAAGCCGGCGCTCCGGATCCAGATCATCGAGCTCCTGGCGCAGCCAGCCCAGGCGCACCGTCTTGCCCTCGATGCGCTTGCCAGCGGCAAGCTCGACTTCACCAGCAAGGGCGCGCAGCAGCGTGGTCTTGCCCGAACCGTTAACACCAACGAGGCCGATGCGCTCGCCCGGCGCCAAGCGCCAGGTGAGGTGATCCACGAGCGTGCGACCGTCCGGGGTTGTGACCTTTGCGTCCTCGAGCTCAATGACGACTCGTCCCTGGCGCTGCTTGGAAAAGGCCATGAGCTCGACCTTGTCGCGCGGTGCGGGGACGTCGGCGATGAGTGCCTCGGCTGCCTCGATGCGATAGCGCGGCTTCGAGGTACGCGCCGGCGCTCCGCGACGCAGCCACGCCAGCTCCTTGCGGGCCAAGTTCTGCCGGCGCTGCTCAATAGCATCGGCTTGGCGGGCGCGCTCGGCGCGGGCAAAGGTCCAGTCGTTATAGCCACCCTCGTAGGCATCGACGACACCGTCGTGCACCTCCCAGGTAGTGGTGGCCACGGTGTCGAGGAACCAGCGGTCGTGCGTGACGACGACGACCGCTAGCTTGCGCGAAAGCAGGTGGCTGGCCAGCCATTGCACACCTTCGACGTCGAGGTGGTTGGTCGGCTCATCGAGCACCACGATGTCGAGGTCTTGAACGAGTGCGGCAGCCAGGCTGACGCGGCGGCGCTCACCACCGGAGAGCGAGCCCACAGGGGTGTCTAGCCCTAGGTCAACAATGCCGAGGCCGCCGAGGACATCGCGCACCTTCGCGTTGGATGCCCACTCGAAAGTCTCCAAGCCCAACGGCTCAATGATGGCTTGGGCGATGGTGAGCGATTCTTCTAATTCAAAGCGCTGGGTCACCACCGCCATGCGCAATTCCGAGTTGTGGGACACGCGGCCCGAGTCTGGGGATTCGATACCGGTGAGAACTTCCAGCAGCGTCGTTTTGCCGCCGCCGTTGACGCCGACGATGCCGATGCGATCACCGGTTTGCACGCCGAGGGAGACCCCGTCCAGCAGGGTCTTAAGCCCAAAGGACTTGGTTACGTTTTCAAGGTTAATGAGGTTCGCCATATCGAGTGTTCATCTTAGTGCCTCGGCGCGGTTACCCCCGCACCATTACCTTTATTGCTATTGATTTTCACTTCCAATACTCTGGCGCACTATGAAAAAAGAACGTCTCGCCCTGTGCGCCGCACTTTCCGCCACGATCCTCACCATGTCCGCTTGCTCCTCCCCTGACAGCGAGGAATCCACGTCGCCCTCCAGCGCTGAAGCCTCCCACGCGCATGCCGAGCACGACGATGACCATGATGGGGAGCACAGCCATGACGGCTTCGAAGCCGCGGAAGGTGAGACTGAGGTAGCTGAGCTGCCAAACCGTATCCTTCTTTCCCACAAAAACGGCCTCACCACGCTCGACGGCGAAACCGGTGAGGTCATCGAGAGCGAAGATCTGAAAGCATTCCTCCGTCTAAGCGATGCCGGCGATAACCGCCACATCATGGTGACCAAGGGCGATAGCTTCCTCACCTTCGACACGGGGCGCATCACCAAGCCCCACGGCGACCACAAGCACTACTACGCGGCGCAGCCGCAGCTTCTCAGCGCAGCCATCGACGCACCGCACGCCGGTCACGTGGTTCACCACGACGGCTTTACCGCGCTCTTCTCCGACGGCGATGGTGTGGCACGGATTTACAAGACCGAGGACATCGGCAAGGAAGACGCCAAGCCCGTCAACACCGTCGAGACAGGCGCTGCGCACCACGGTGTGGCCGTCCCGCTGAAAGACGGCTCCGTGGTCACCACGAAGGGCACGGAAGACGAGCGCCACACCATCCAGCACCTCGACAAGTCCGGCAAGGTCCTTGCGGAAACCACTGAGTGTCCTGGCGTCCACGGCGAAGCTGCCGCCGGCAACGGTTCCCTTTTCTTCGGCTGCGAGGATGGGCCCGTCGTCTTCGACGGCACCGAATTCCACAAGATCGACGTCTCCGCTTACGCGGGCAAGGACGGATACCAGCGCTCCGGCAATTCTGCGGGTTCGGAGGAATCCAACATCATCTTGGCAGACAACAAGACCGACAAGGATGTCGACTTCGAGCGTCCCACCTCAGTGACCCTCATCAATACGGAGGACTACTCTGCCAAGAAGGTTGAACTGGGCGAATCCTATTGGTTCCGCTCGTTGGCCCGCGGTCCCCTGGGCGAGGCCTTAGTCCTCACGACCGACGGCAAGCTCAACGTCATCGACCCGGATTCCGGCGAGGTAACAAAGAAGATTGACGCTATCTCCCCGTGGAAGGAAAACGAGGAGTGGCAGCAGCCGGGTCCGATCCTCAAGGCGGCAAACGGCTATGCCTACGTCACCGATGCGAACAAGCAAGAACTGGTGGTCCTTGACCTCCTCGGTGACCAGGAGCCGCAGCGCTACAAGCTCGACTTCAAGCCCGTGGAGATGGCCGTCCTCTAAGGACCGCTACCTACAGCGCTGGCGCTAGACCAGCGTTGCTCCGGTTGCGGGGCCTGCGGTCACCAGGCCACGGGTTCCGCGGTTATCGGCGCAGACCTGGGCCACCACTTCCTGTGCGGTCTCCTCGTCCTCGCAGAGGAAGGCACAGGTAGGCCCAGACCCGGAAACGATGCCCTTGAGGGCGCCGGCGGCCTCACCGGTGTCGAGAATCTTGCGTAAGTCCGGACGCAAAGAGAGTGCTGCCGGCTGGAGGTCATTGTGCATCACCGCGGCAAGCTCGTGGGGGTTGCCGCCGACGAGGGCTTGGCCCACGGCTTCCGTGTCCAAGTGCGGTGTGCTTCCACGGCCGGCAGCGCGCAGCTCATCCAGCTTGCGGAAGACAGTGGGTGTGGACAAACCCTCCGCATTGGTGATGATTGCCCAGATATAGCGCCCGCGCGAGAGCATCGGGGTCAAGAGTTCGCCGCGCCCGCGCCCCAAGGCGGTGCCGCCCATGAGGGTAAAAGGCACGTCGGAGCCCAGTTCCGCGGCGAGTTCGTAGAGCTTCTCCATGCTGAGGGCTTCACGGCCGAATTCGGTGCTCAAAGCTTGGTTGGCCAAAAGCAAGGCGGCCGCGGCATCAGCGGAGCCACCGGCCATGCCCCCGGCGGCGGGGATGTTCTTTTCCATCGTGAGCGTGCCGGCAGCTGGCAACATGAGGTTGTGAGCCACCAGCTCTACCGCGCGCCACGCCAGATTCTCGGTTGACGCCGGCACACCCTTCGCGTGGTTGCCGGTGACCACCACGCTGCTTTCCTCGCCCCAGCGGTAGCTAATGCGGTCATGCACGTCGAGGGACTGGAAGACCGTAGCCAGCTCATGGAAACCATCCGCGCGTGCCTCCCCCACCCCCAGGTGCAGGTTGACCTTGGCGTGGGCGCGCGCCTGCCAGATCTGCGGGGAGTCGTCTCCTGTCCTACTCATGAGGCTTCCGCCAATCGGACGAAGTCCTCCACGCCCAGCTTCTCACCGCGCAGGCGCGGATCGATATCCGCCGCGCGCAGCGCTTCCTCGGCTGCTGCGGCGGAACCATAGAAACCTGCCAGGGCGGCGCGAAGTGTCTTGCGGCGTTGCGCAAAGGCGGCGTCGATCAGCGCGAACAGACGCGGGCGCAGTGACTCGTCGAAGGGGCGGGTGCAGTCGATGCGCACCAACCCTGACTCAATCTTAGGTGCCGGCCAAAACACGTTCTTGCCAATCGTGCCGGCCTGGCGAACCGGTCCATAGAAGGATGCTTTCACGCTGGGGATGCCATAGACCTTGCTGCCCGGCGCGGCGGCGAGGCGCTCAGCTACTTCCAGCTGCACCATGACCAGGACACGACGAATGGATGGATAGACCTCCAGCAGGTGGAGCAGCACCGGCACCGCCACGTTATAGGGCAAGTTAGCTACCAAGGCGGTCGGCTCCCCCAACTCCCCTGCCTCAACGGTGAGTGCGTCCTTCTCCACCACGGTGAGGCGATCCGCAAAGTTGGCTGCCCGCGCCGCCACGGTATCTGGGAGCTTGCCTGCCAGGCGCGGGTCAATCTCCACGGCCGTCACGTGCTCGACTTCACCCAGTAGTCCCAAGGTCAGCGAACCCAAACCAGGGCCGACCTCCACCACGCGGTCCTCCGGTTGCAGGTCCGCGGCAGCCACGATGCGCCGGATGGTGTTGGGATCATGCAGAAAGTTCTGGCCCAGCTTCTTTGTCGGCGTCACGTCGAGCTCAGCGGCGAGCTCGCGGATCTCCACCGGGCCCAGCAAGTGGGGTTGTGTCATGTCATCCAGACTAATACGCAGGGCGCTGAAGCTTTAGCGCAGGCCGAGCTTCGAGGTGCAGGCGGGCCATGCGCCCCAGCCCTGTGCGGCCTGAACCTTCTGGGCCACGGCGATCTGCTGCTCGCGGGAGGCCTGCCAGGCCTGCGGGGCGTACTCGGTGCCGCCAAAGGCAGCCCAGGTCGACGGGGTGAACTGCAGGCCGCCGGAGAAACCGTTACCGGTGTTGATGGACCAGTTACCGGTGGCCTCACACTGTGCCAAGGCATCCCATACGGAGCCCTCAGCAACGGCCGGTGCGGTGGACTTCGGCTTGGTACCGCGCGCGATGACTGCGGCGACGGCCTCGGTGCGCACGTCTTCCTTGATGATGTCGTTGGACTCTTCCGCACCGTTGACCTTCACAATCTTGCGGGTCACGGTGCGCGAGCCTGGGGTGCCCTCCTCGCGGACTTCCTCAGTGCCTTCTTCCAGCTCCGGGTCATCAACGTAGGTAGCTGGTGCGTCGAAGTCCTCCGTCTTCTCCTCTTCGGAGATGTCCACGCGGTCCACGGTGATGGCCGTGCCGGCCTTGACGGGAGCGTCAAGGTCCGGCGACACGCGGTCATCCTTGCCCACGGTGATACCGCGGGCTTCTAGCACGTCCTTCACGGTCTTAGCCGCAACGCTGGCGTAGGACACAGAGCCACCGTCAGAGAGCTTAATGATCTTCGGGGATACCACCTCAAGGTTCATTCCCTCAGTCAGAACCTCATCATCCTCGACGGTCTTGGAACCGGAGGTGATAGCAGCGCCTGGGACGATGCCGTCGAGGCCGCCCAGCAGGTCAGACACGGTGAGGTCAGTGGAGGACATCTTCGTCTCCACGCCATCGATGGTCACCGCAACCGGCTTGGCGGTGCGAACGGTAATCGAGTCACCATCGGAGACCTGCTCAGAAAGCGCCGGGTAGACAACGTCCTCCCCGCCAACGCTCACACCTGCGGCCTCGAGAGCCGCGTTAACATCGCCGGCGAAGGTAGCCAGCTGGGTGGTCTCACCGTTGATGTCGAGCGTGATGTCCTTCTGAGAACCGACGGCAACGACACCACCCACAGCCAACGTGCCGAGCACACCGCCGGTGGCCATGCGCAGTGGCAGGGAGCGGGAGTTGTTGATTCGCTTGATCTGCTTCTTCGGGGACATAAACCTTTACTCGTCTCTGCGTTGCTTCGTGCCCAGAGAGGTCTTTGAACTCTCCTCAGCACCTGACGTGGCGTGCGAATGCACGCCAGCCGGCAACATCAAGGCCGGACTAACTTTGGATAACGATACGGTAACAGAGCGTAACGATCGAGACGTTCTCACACGCCGCCACCACTGGCAACACACTCGTCACACCAAACACGCGCGCCACCGTTGAGCAGCACCTTTGCTTTGAGTGAAGATCATCACACTCCGAAGACCTCGGCGAAGGTTTCAGCCACCTCTGCGGCCAAGTCCTCCACTTCTTGGCCGCGCGCCTGCGCCACGCAGCGGTACGTATGACCAATCAACGAAGGTTCATTACGCGCACCACGGAAGAGCTCCGGGGTCATGTACGGCGCGTCCGTCTCAATGAGCAGCTGCCCGGCTGGCGCGAGCGCTGCGGCTTGGCGCATCTCCTCGTTGCGCTTGAACGTCACGTTGCCGGCGAAGGACAAAACGTAGCCACGCTCCAGAGCCTCCTTGGCCACATCAAGTGGCGAGGAGAAACAGTGCAGCATGACCTTCGGCGCCTCAGCGCACTCCCCCAGCACGCGCATGAGCTCCTCATCGGCCTCGCGGTTGTGGATCATCAGCGTCTTGCCCACCTTTGCCGCCAACTCGGCGTGCCAGTGAAGCGCTTCCTCCTGGACGTCAAGCGGCGCGGTGCGTTCCGGCTCATGATGTATCCAGTAGGTATCCAACCCAGTTTCCCCGATGGCCACGCAGCGCGGGTCCGCAGCCATTTCGCTCAGGCGCGCACGGGCGGCCTCGTCGAGTTCATGCGCCTTGGTGGGATGAATAGCGCAGGCCGCGTACACGTTGTCGAATTCCTGCGCCGCGGCCAAAGCCTTCTCCGCCTCCGCTAGGCCATCGCCCACGGTGACGATGCGCTCAACCCCTGCGGCACGGGCACGCTCAACGAGGTCGGCGTCAGCGTCGCGGCAAGAGGCGAGGTGCGTGTGGGCGTCGATAAGCTGGCTCAAACCTTCGGCGGGAACGGGCATGGGGCGTGGCTTCTTCTTAGACATGGCTGCGAGTGTAGTCTTGCGCGCATGATAATCCGTGAAGCGACGGACGCCGACGTCCCCGCAATGACCGCCACCTTAAACTGGGCCATCCGGGAGACCCACTTCATCTTTCGCAGCGAACCCGCCACAGTGGAAGAGCGCACCGAGTATCTCCACCAGCTGCGCCGCGAAGCCTGTCCTTGTTTCGTGGCTTTCGATGACGATGGCGCGTACTTGGGCTGGGCACTCTACCGCCCCTACCGCGATCCTAAGGTGTGGCTGGGCTGCTACGAGACGACGATCTACGTTGATCCCACCGCCCATGGCCGCGGGGTAGGCACGCGCTTGCTCGATGCAGTCGTTCAGCATGCCCGCGAGGCGGAGCAGGTCCATACGCTGCTGGCACTCATCGTGGCGGACAACGTCGCATCCATCAAGTTGCATGAGAAGTTCGGCTTTGCCACTGTAGGAACGTTAAAAGAAGTCAGCCGCAAAGCTGGGCGCTGGATAGACCTCACCCACTTGCAACTCATGGTTTAAGGAACATCATGCACGTACGTCCCGCAGAGCTTGCCGACGCCCCCGCAATCGCCGCCATCTATAATGCCGCCTCCGCCGCGAAGCCGGCCACCAACCTAGTCACGTGGCAGGAGTCCGTCGAGGACCGCGAAAAGTGGCTCGCACAGATGGAGGAGGAAGGTTTTCCCGTCTATGTGGCGGTGGACGATGACGAAATCATTGGCTGGGCCGCCTACTTCCAGTTTGTCACCCCAGCTAGCTACTACGGCACGGCGGAGGATTCCATCTATATTGCGGAGTCCGCACGGGGCAAGGGCGTGGGCAGCGAGCTCATGGACACGCTCATGGACCACGCGAAGGAAAATGACTACGTGGAGACGATGATTACCTACATCGTGGACACCAACGAGTCCTCCATTGCCCTGCACAAGAAGTTCGGGTTCGTGGAAACCGGCCGCATGCCCAATATCCACACCAAGGACGGCGTGCGCCTCGGGCTGGTGCACCTGCAGCGCGACTTCGACCGCTCCTAAAGCGGTTTGATGGCCACTAACTCAGGGAGGCGCGTGCCAGCCGCCCCACCACCAGTGACGGCACTGCCATTGTTGCCAAAGATCTGGCCCGCCCGCGGCGAGGCGAGAAACTTTGGCAACAACGGCGACTTCGGCTTGAGCAACTCACCCTGCGCTACGCGGTCACAGACGGCAAACGCGTTAAGCCGGCGCTGCCTGAAGCGGCACAATATCGTCCAGCTCGGCAAGAATTTTGTCCTCTGCGACATCCAAGTCGTAATGGGTCTGCAACCCCAGCCAGAACTGTGGGGACATTCCAAAAAACTTGGCAAGGCGAAGAGCCGTATCGGCGGTAATAGCCCGCTTTCCGTGGACGATTTCGTTAATACGTCGAGGCGGGACCCCTATCGAAACAGCGAGCTTGTGCTGGGTAATCCCCATTTCCTTAAGAAAATCTTCCATCAGGATTTCACCTGGGTGCACTGGGGGGAGCTTTTTAGTGGTAGTCAACGATCTCAACCTCCTCTGGCCCTAAAGCGGTCCACCGGAAGCAGATCCGCCATTGGTCATTGATACGAATACTATATTGACCCCGCCGATCGCCCTTCAACGCTTCGAGCCTATTCCCCGGAGGAATCCGAAGCTCATCTAGCCTCTGCACATAGCCCAATTGCCTCAGTTTGCGAAGAGCTACCGAGTGAATACGTGAATCTATCGAGGACACCCTCTCTCGATTCCATAAGCGCTCTGTATCCCTATCCGCGAACGACTGAATCATAAATGCACCATACCCCCCATAACGCGACACGTCAATAACGCGAGGCGTTAACTCTAACTAACGCTGCAATACAAAAGTTACCGCAACTAAGGAGGACCCCGCTAGGCAGCGAGCTCGTCGTCAATGTAGACCCGCCTAGTCGCGCGCAAACCCGCCATCAGCATGCAAAGGCTGAGCACCATCAGCGCAATCAGGACGGCCGTCCAGTTACCGGTAGCGCCGCGCACAACGCCCACGAAAAGCGGCAACAGCCCCGCCAAGATGTAGCCGCCCGGCTGCACAAAACCGGAGAGTCGTGCGGTCGTCAGCGCACTCCGAGTGCGGGCGGTGAGCAATGCCAGAGCCAGTGGGAAGCACATACCGCCGATCCCCATCATGCAGGCCCAGGCGAGCGGGGCGACGTCGGCAGCCACAAGGACCCCACCCCACCCAGCACAGGTGCACAGCGCCAGCACAATCGGTACGGGTGTTAGGCGGTCCAGGCGAGAAATTAGCCAGGGCATGATCACGCCGCCGGCGATGTTAAAGACACCGATGACAGCAAGTGCCACACTGGCGGTATCCTCACTCACGCCCTTCTCTACCAGCATGCGCGGCAGCCAACCCATTTGGACATAGGCCATGGAGGACTGCAGCCCGAAGAAAAAGAGCATGGCCACCGCCGTGGGCGAAGTGTACATGGGCTTTGGCGCGCCGGCACCGTCGATCGCCCCGTGGGCGACGTCCTTGCCAGCCTGCGGCAGAACCACTATCCACGCCACCAGCTGCGCGATGGCGGGCAGGCACCAGATCCACAGCGCACCTTGCCACGTGCTTTGCGTCACCGCGGACAGCGGGCCAAGGGCGCTGGATACGCCCAGCATCGTGGTGTAGGTGGTCATCAACGCCACCAGCGTGCGGCCCGAACCATGTTGCTTGATCCACGCGGGAAGCAGAACGTTGGCTAGAGCGATGCCGCCGACAACGCACAGGGTCAACGCAATAAACAGCGGGAAGCTGCTCACCCACGGACGCAGCGCCAGGCCCACCACTAGGGCCAGCGTGCCGCCGGTCAAGGTACGGCTGAGCCCGCCCCGCCGAGCAATGGGCACGGCGGCCAAACCCATGGCCGCGAAGCACAGCCCCGGAAGTGCGGTAAGCAAACCCGCCTGGCCGGAGCTGATTTCAAAGAAATCTTGGATTTGACCCAGCACCGGCGCCACCGACGCGATGCCCGTCCGTAGGTTCAGCGCGGTCAGGCAGACAACAACAAAGAGTAGGACGGGCGCCAGGGAGCGCCGAAACGCCGAGCCCACGCCTTTACTTCTGAACCGGGGCCCACTCCGGGCCGGTCTCACCAAGCTCCGGGTCGAGCTTAGCCACCAGCGGCTTCGGCTTCTGCAGCGTTGTACCCGGCGTAATGTCGACACGCTTCCACGCAGCCTGCTGCGCCGCGTAGTCACCGGTGATGATCGGGTACGGGTGATTCTCCGGCGGGAGGTCTACGCCAACGAGTTCGACCGGCATATCATCCACCACGTCTTCAATGCGCGGCTGTGCGGCCCAGACGCCCTCACGTCCCAGGGTCTCGTGCACCTTCTGTGCGGTGAAGGGCAAGAACGGGGTCAACATTACGTTGCAGTCGGAGACCACCTGCAGTGCGGTCCACAGCACGGTGGCCAGACGCTCGCGCTGGGTTTCATCCTTGGCCAGCTTCCACGGCTCCATCGCCGCGACATAGGCATTGGCCTCGCCGACGACGTGCATGATGGCGGTCATGGCCTGCTTGAACTTGGACTGCTCGAGGAAATTCGCGGCGGTGGTGAAGGTCTCCTCCGCCAGTGCCAGGATGTCCTTGTCTGCCTGCTCCAGCGCGGCCGGGGCCGGGACCTCGCCGAAGTTCTTGTGGGCCATCGACACGGTGCGGTTGACCAGGTTGCCCCAGCCGTTGGCAAGCTCGTTGTTGATACGGCGCACGAACTCATCCCAGGTGAAGTCAGTGTCATTGTTTTCTGGGCCGGCAACGGCGATGAAGTAGCGCAGTGCGTCTGGGCCGAACTCCTCGAGGAAGTCCTTGACGTAGATAACGACGCCCTTGGAGGAGGAGAACTTGGAGCCGGACATGGTCAGGTATTCCGAAGACACAATCTCCGTGGGCAGGTTGAGCTCACCGTAGGTGTGCAGCTCACCGCCCTTGGAGCCCTTGCCCGCGTAGCCCAAGAGCTCTGCTGGCCAGATCTGGGAGTGAAAGGTGATGTTGTCCTTGCCTTGGAAGTAGTAGTGGCGTGCCTGCGGGTTCTGCCAGTAGTCCTTCCAAGCCTCCGGGTTGCCGGTGCGGTGGGCCCACTCGATGGAGGAAGACAGGTAACCAATCACCGCGTCGAACCACACGTAGAGCTTCTTCGCGCCGTTATCCTCCCAGCCTTCGACCGGAATGGGAATGCCCCAGTCGATGTCACGGGTCATGGTGCGCGGGCGCATATCCTCCAGCAGGTTGAGGGAGAACTTGAGAACGTTGGGACGCCAGTCCTCGCGCGTCTTCAGCCACTCTTCGAGGACGTCCTTGACCGCAGGAAGATCCAGCAGGAAGTGCTCGGTATCGATGAACTTCGGGGTTTCGCCGTTGATCTTGGACACCGGGTTGATGAGATCTACCGGATCGAGTTGGTTGCCGCAGTTATCGCACTGGTCACCGCGCGCGCCATCGGCACCACACAGCGGACAGGTTCCCTCGATATAGCGGTCAGGCAAGGTACGGCCCGTGGACGGCGAAATGGCGCCCTGGGTGGTCTCCTTAATCATGTAGCCGTTCTCGTACAGCCCCTTGAACAGCTCCTGCACCACCGCGTAGTGGTTGCGAGTGGTGGTGCGGGTAAAGAGGTCATAAGACAGGCCGAGCCCAGCCAGGTCGGTGACAATCTGGCGGTTGTAGCGATCCGCCAATTCACGAACCGTCACGCCTTCCTTATCCGCCTGCACGAGCAACGGGGTGCCATGCTCGTCGGTACCGGAAACCATGAGGACGTCGTTGCCACGCATTCGCTGGAAACGGGCGAACACGTCGGAAGGAACACCGAAACCCGCCACGTGTCCGATGTGGCGGGGTCCGTTGGCATAGGGCCAAGCAACATTAACGACAACTGTCTCAGTCATGGCCCTCCTGTCGAACACCTCACCGGAGCATGAGGGGTGTATGAGAGAAATGCTCGCGCCAGAACTAGTTCTTGTGGCTGTGCTGGCGGCGGCGGGCCTTGTAGGCCTGTTCGCGCTGGAACTGCGTAGGCCACGCCGTTGCGCGGAAGCTATCGCGGTATTGCGTTGCTCAAGTCCTTGTAAATAGCGAACATGAGGCCGACGAGGATGAAGAGGAATGGCAGCGCCGCCACGATGGTGACGTTCTGCAGGTTTGACAGGGCATTCTCGCTCGACAGCAGCAAGGTCAGGCCGACAGCCGCAGTGAGCACACCCCATGCCGCGGACAGCCACGGCTTGGCGGTGGTAGCGCCAGACTGGGACATCGAGCCCATGACTGTCGACGCCGAGTCGGCCGACGTAATGAAGAACGTGGCAAGGAGCAGGGCGGCGACGATGCCCGCGATGAAACCACCGGGGAGGTTCTGCAGCAGGTTGAACAGCTCCTGCTCGGCAGACTCACCGGAGATGGAGTTGCCGTTCTGCTCCATGTGGATGGCGGTACCGCCGAAGATGGCAAACCACACCGTGGAGACACCAGCCGGGACGAGAAGCACACCAACGCAGAACTCGCGGACGGAACGGCCGCGCGAAATGCGGGCGAGGAACATGCCCACGAACGGCGACCAGGAAACCCACCAAGCCCAGTAGAAAATGGTCCAGGTAGATAGCCACTCGCCAGCGTTTCCGTTATCGGACTCAGCGGTACGAGCGATCATCTCGGTGAAGTTCGCCAGGTAGTTACCAATGGAGCCTGGGATCTGGTTCAAAATCGACACGGTTGGGCCGAAGACGAACACGAAGATGGCCAGCAGAGCCGCCAAGACCATATTGGTGTTAGAGAGGTACTGAATACCTTTGCCTACACCCGACATGGCCGACAGAATAAAGGCCAAGGTCAGCACGAGAACGATGCCGATAACGACGTTCTGCGTGGGGTTCTCAATAATTCCGGAGGCCTGCAGGCCTGCCTGAATCTGCATCGCGCCGAGGCCCAGCGAACAAGCGGTGCCAAAGACGGTGGCGAAGATGGCCAAGATATCAATGATCTTGCCTGCGAATCCGTCGGCGGCGCGCTGGCCAATGAGCGGCACGAAGGCCTGGCTCAACAACTGCTTGCGGCCAATACGGAAGGTGGAATAAGCGATGGCAAGCCCCACGATGGCGTACACGGCCCATGGGTGCAGGGTCCAGTGGAACATGGCCGTGGCCATTGAGGTTCCTACCTCATTCTCACCATGGCCCGGAACGCCGTTCTTAAAGTAGTTGAGCGGCTCGGAAGCACCATAGAACATCAAGCCGATGCCCATGCCGGCAGCGAACATCATCGCAATCCAAGAGACCGTGGAGAATTCCGGTTCCTCGTTAATCTTGCCCAAACGAATGGTGCCGAACTTCGAGGCCGCAACGCAGATAACGAAAACCACAAAAATGGTCCCGAAGAGCACATAGGCCCAGCCAAAGTTATTCACCACGAAGCTCAGAGCATTGCTGGAGAAGGAGGCAAAGCTCTCTGGAGCGGCCAAGCCCCATGCCACAAAGGCGGCAACGAGCAGGCCGGCGATTCCCACAATGGTCCAGTCGATCGGTGAATCAATGCCGCCTGGGCCAAACTTCTCGTCCTCTTCCTCCTCCACCGGCGCGGGAGCCGCCTCAGGATTGAACGCCTTGTTGGTGAGCATATCCTGGAGCTGGCTTGTGGCCGAGGCCTCCTCGAGGCGCTCGTCGACGGTGCGGTATTCCTCTACCGCGGCCGGCGAGCTCTCGCCTTGGGGCACAGCCGAAGACACCCCCGTGTCCTTTACATTGTCTGCATTCGTCGAGTCTGTCATACCTCCCGACCTTGGTGCTGTCTCATCAACTAGTCAAACTAAAACGGAAACAAAAAGACTATTCACCACATGCATTTCGGGCATATAGCGTTCCTAAAGCGTCTGTCACGAGCTTCTTTGCACGACCGCTATTCCACCGCAGCTGCCGAATCTGTACCGCAACTGTGCAGCTTGCCAGCTTGTTCGGAGGCACTTCCGAGGTATGGCATCCCTACCGCGCATGCCGCGGCCACGCCGGGTGACATAACGATGCCATAACGATTGGCCCAAAAGAGACGGGCATCACCAGAATTTATTGTTAAAGCTCAGCCGCGCGCGGCGAGGTATGCATCATAAAGTTCACGGTTGGACCACTCGGTTCCCGCTGCTGCTTGCTTGCAGGCATCCTTGGCCCGCACGCCCCGCTCAACCTCCGCACGGACCTGCTCCACGAGGGCCTCCAACGACACGGGTGCGGCATCCCCGCCCTCGATGACGACGGTGATTTCACCCCGCGCATTCTCCTGCGCCCACTCGGCAAGCTCGCCCAAGGTGCCACGCTTGATTTCCTCGTAGGTCTTCGTCAGCTCACGGCAGACCGCAGCGCGGCGCTCCGCGCCGAGGATCGCTGAGGCGTCGCCAAGCGTCTGCGCTAGACGGTGCGGGGATTCAAAGAAAGCAATGGCACGGCGCTCCCCCACGAGGGACTCCAGCCAGGCTTTACGCGGTCCGGGTTTGCGCGGCGGGAAGGCATCGAAGAGGAAATGCCCCACCCCCAGTCCGGAAAGTGCAAGCGCAGTCGGCACCGCCGAGGGCCCCGGAAAGCAGGTCACAGGCACATCCGCTTCCACCGCAGCGGTGACAATGGAGTGCCCAGGATCGGAGACCAGCGGCATGCCAGCATCCGACACCACGAGAACCGTGCCCGTACGGGCAGCGTTGACGAGCGCGCGCGAGCGTTCCTCTTCGTTGTGGTCGAAATTGGAAACCACCTTGCCGCGGATCTCTACCCCCAGCGCCTGGGCCAGGTTACGAACGCGGCGGGTGTCTTCCGCAGCGATCACATCCGCGTGGCCCAACGCCTGCATCAATCGGGCAGAAGCATCACCGGGATTTCCCAGCGGCGTGGCGGCCAGGATGACTCCACGCGGCAGGGGTTCAAGCTGAAGACTCATACCCCAGCATGGCACACGCACGCTAGACTCTTCCGCGTGAGTATCGCAATCCCTACTGATCGATCTGGCCGCACCAGCCGCGCGCGTCGCCGCGCATCCATCCCACTCGCTCATTCCCGCTACCCGGACCAAGGCCGACACGATCAGCACCGCCATCATCGCCGTGCTGGCTTTCATCACGCGTTTCGCAGGTCTCACCGCACCGGTCTCCGAAGGCACGCCCGTCTTCGATGAGAAGCACTACGTGCCGCAGGCCTGGGACATGGTCACCAGCTGGCACAACCTCTTCCTCGGCGGCATCGAGTCCAACCCGGGCTACGGCCTGGTTGTGCACCCACCGCTGGCCAAGCAGATTGTCGCGATATCGGAGGCCATCTTCGGCTACACCCCACTGGGCTGGCGGGCCATGGCGGCGCTCTTTGGCGTGGGCACCGTGCTACTCACCATGGCGCTGGCACGCCGCTTGTCCGGTTCCTGGCAGGTGGGCTTCCTCGCCGGCCCGCTCGCCGTGTGCGACGGCGTGCTGCTCGTGGCATCCAAGTTCGGAATGCTTGATATCTTTCAGGTCTTCTTCATTGTCGCCGCCGCCTGGGCCTTGGCGCGGGATCACCAGCAGATGCGCGAGCGCCTGCACGCCGCCTTCCTGTCAGGCACGATGGGGGACTCCGAATTCGGCCCCCGATTTGGCTTCCGGTGGTGGCGTTTTACTGCCGGCGTTTTCCTGGGGCTAACGCTGGCCGTGAAGTGGTCCGGCCTGTACTACATCATGTTCTTCGGTCTCATGAGCGTTTTCTCGGATCTCGCTCTGCGCCGCTTGTATGGCGTACGCCGCTACATCGTGGGCACGCTGGTACGCGATACCCCAGCAGCCCTGGCCTCACTCGTTGCGGTCCCCGTAGCCCTGTATGCGTGGTCTTGGCGCGCCTGGTTCGCCGATGAGACCGCCGTCTACCGCCACGCCAAGGTTGACGGCACGATCGAGGATGGCTCTTGGCTGCTCCACCTCCCCGAGCCTCTTGCCGGTTGGTTCTACTACCACTCCTCTGTGCTGGAGTTCCACGCCTCCTTGACCTCCTCAGGTGGCCACAGCCACCCCTGGGACTCCAAGCCGTGGGCTTGGCTGGTGGCCGCACGTCCGATCCTCTACTACTCCTCCACGGACATCTCTTGCGGGGACGGCGGATCCTGCCGCAGGATGCTGTACCTCTTTGGTACCCCGGTCATTTGGTGGCTGGTTATCCCGGCGGTGCTGTGGGGACTGTGGTCCTTGCTCGTGCGACGCAACCGCGCCTTCCTTATCCCGCTCGTGGGTGCCGCGGCGGGTTTCCTGCCCTGGCTCATGGTCTTCGACCGACAGATGTACTTCTTCTACGCCACGGCGTTCATCCCGTTCGTCATCGTGCTGATCTCTCTGGCTTTGGGGCAAATGATTGGACGTGGACGGGTTCTACGGTGGCGCTGGCTCACGGAGCTTTTTGGGGCCGCGATGCCGCTGGGCACCTTCCTTACCGTGTGCTACGCCGCGCTCGTCGTGGCAATGTTTGCCTACTTCTCCCCGATTCTCTACGGCTACCTCATCCCGGATTCTTGGTATCACTCCATGATGTGGCTACCGTCCTGGACCTAAACCCCTGGCCCTACCCCCTGGCCCAAGCCGCTTAGGCTTGGGCCCTTAGGCTCGGCCTCTTAGACGTGGCCTTTAAGGCTTAGCGCGGGTTAGCGGACAACGTCCTATACACGTCCCGTAGCAAGAAGCCCCGGTCGGCCGCCCACGCCCACCCCAGGCTGGCCGTTGCGAGACCGGTGCCGATGAGGATATAAACCTGCTCCGCGACAACGCTGCCCAAGGCAAAGTCGCGCATGGTAAAGCCGCACAAGAACGCGAATATCGTGCAGACCACCGGCAGCAATCCAGGCGCTGAGGCTGGGCGCCAGGCGGCAAAGACTAAACCGCTCGCCAGGCCGAAGCGCAGCGCCGCAGCCTCCATCAGAAGGTGTGCGCGCTCCGGGTCGGCCCCTTCCGCGAGGGTTCCTTCACTGCCCAGGGTGGTCAAGCCGGAAGCACTGACGACGACCACGATCGCCCAGATCAGAAACGCCACGGCCAACACTCCGAGAGCTACCCGAGCCAGCGTGAGCGATGCCTGCCGCGCGCTGGAGGCTCGCTGCCACTCCGGCTCCACGCCAGCCAGGATGACTTCCGACAAGTCCTGCGGCGGGAGGCCCTCAGGTTCCACGAGGCTCAGTGAGCGAGACAAGGCCGCCGCCTTCTCCCGGAAGGCGGCACACTCCGGGCAGCCGGAGACATGCGCGTCAATGACATCGGGCGCCAGCTGCGGGGCTTCCCCATCGAGCTGCGCGGAGATCGCCGCTTGCACCTGCTCATGCGTCAGCACGGCTCAACACCCCATCCACACTCGCCCGGCCGGAGCCGAAGACAACGATCATGAGCAGCGACACGATGAGCACCAGCGGGTACTCGATGCCACCATCGGCGGCGAAGAGGCCATTGCCCATATGTACGAAGTACAACGCACAGGCCATAAGCAGCGCCAATGCCCCTGCCACAAAGGTGGTGAGCAGGCCGACTACGAGGGCCGCCCCGCCCAGCATTTCTGCGAAGGCAGCCAAGTACGCCGAGGTCTGCGGTTGCGGAACTCCCCATGCGGAGAATTGACCGGTTACCTCGTCCATGCCGCTAAAGAACATCTTGTCCACACCGTGCGCGACGAAGATAACTCCCAGCACCGCGCGGAAGATGAGCAGCGCGGCATCGCGTACGGCGGGTCTATTCATGGTTCATAGACTACCCTGGATGACCACCTCCCTCCGAAAGGACTCCCCTCCTACCATGCACATGTGGACCTCGCTGGACACTCCGCTCGGCCGTCTTCTCCTAGTCGCCTCTCTGCGGGGTTTGTCACGGGTGTATTTCCCCGGTGAATCCCCGGATCTCAGCGGTCTGCAGCGCCTTCCCGATGGCCCTACCAGCGCCCGACACCCCAGTACTGCGAATGCTGGTGTTGCGGGCGCTGGGGTTGCGGGGGCCGACGCTCTCGTCGCCGCTGCCCAGCAAATCACCGAATACTTTGCGGGCACGCGCAGGGACTTTGAGCTGCTTCTCGACGTCCCCGCGTCCCCGCACACTTTCCGCGACCGCGCGCAACGTGCGCTGCGTGATATCCCGTTCAGCGAGCGCTGGACCTATTCGCGCCTCGCTGCCGCCGCCGGTAGTGCGCAGGCCGCCCGCGCTGCTGGAAGCGCTTGTGCAACGAACCCGCTTCCCATCGTGGTGCCGTGCCACCGCGTCGTTCCGGCAAGCGGCGGCTTCGGCTCCTATCGTGGGGGCACGGCCGCGAAGCAGATGCTGTTGGAGCACGAGGCCACACTCTGCGGCACGAGGCCGTGAGAGCCGTGGGGAACCGATGAGCGGATTCTGCAGTCTAAAAAGGTATGACTAGTACACAGATGGCAAACGATACGAGACTTGTTTATGACTCCGCGGGGCTTGGCCGCCCCGCCTGGGCAATGACCTCCCCGCTTCTCCTGGAGTATTACGACACCGAATGGGGCATGCCCGTCCATGAGGAATCCGCCCTGCTGGAACGCCTCTGCCTGGAAGGTTTCCAGGCCGGGTTGAGCTGGGAACTAGTGCTGCGCAAGCGCGAAGCCTTCCGCGCTGCCTTTGTGGGTTTTGATGCAGACCTTCTGGCCAGCTTCGGGGAGGAGGAAGTCGAGCGCCTCATGAATAATGCGGGGATCATCCGCAACCGTCTGAAAATCAACGCGGTGCTTAACAACGCGAAGGCCACGGTAGCCTTGCGGGAGACAGGCGGGCTCGATGAATTCATCTGGAGCTTCCTGCCCGCTGACACGATTGCGCCGGAAAGCGAAGAGGATATTCCAAAATACACGCAAGAAGCCTTGGACATGTCCAAGGCTTTGAAGAAGGCCGGCTTCAAGTTCGTCGGCCCGGTGACGTGTTTCTCCCTGATGACGGCCATCGGGATGGTTGATGCCCACCTAGTAGGCTCCCATCGCCGCGGCACGTCCGGCATCTGGCCGGCCTAGGGGCCGGGTGGATTAACCAACTCGGCGGGCCGCTAGGTCATCGCGGCGCTGGCGTGGAGAAGGATGGGGACCGTCGAAGCCACCGTCGCTATCGCCCTCCGAGTAGACGGGCAGGTAGTCAAAGTCCGGGCTTTCATCATCGATTTCCAGGATGAGCGCGCCCGGGCGGCGCAGGTTGGGTGGCAGTGACTCGGCGGGGTTCTCCGCATTACGCACACCCAAACGGGCGCGGCGCAGGTGGTAGACGCGGCGGCGCAGCAGCTCCCGCTCGCGGCGCACCTGGGCGCGCAGGGCCACCAGGTAAACCATGGTCATAACGCCGGCAATACCCGCCAGCCACCACGTCCAGCTCCCCACAACAATCCCCAGGCAAACCGTAGCTACCACTGCTACCGCCAAGCCGATGAGCGTGCGCTGGCGGCGCTGATAACGCGTGGCGGAGGCTTCCTTTTCCTTCACCGGATCCCAACCGCCGCGGCCTAGGCGGCGCTGGGCGAAGGCCAGTTCCTCGGCGGACAACTCGGTATCGCTTCCGCCCATTTCCTCGTCCCCAGTCTCAGCAGCAACCAGGTCCCCGCCCTGCGGGACGGCGTCCGAACCTTCCTCTGCGCCTTCGACATCAGTGCTCTTCGCTTCAACCGCGGCTTCGTCGGTGCTGTTCACATCCGCCACTGCCGGTGCTTCCTTCACCGCGTCGATGGCACCCGGATACATCAGATCAACTGGCGAAGTATAGGTCTCATCGAAGTCATAGGCATCCTCGGCCACGCCGGCGTTGGCAGGAGCCGTGAATACCTCCGCGGCATCCGCCTCAACGTTCTCAGCCTCCTGCTCCGATCCGCGCTCATCCTCGGCAGCGTCGTCGGAATCGTCCTCGAGCTCAAAGTCCGCCTCGGCGTCCTCAGCTTCTACGACTTCGCCATCAATCGTGTCCGCCACTACGGACTCAACAGCGCTCTTTCCTTTGGCATCGCCCTGGAGCGACTCTGCGGTATCAGCAACCCCCTCGGCCTCAACCAGCTCATACTCGGCTTCCTCATCGCTGGCCTCCGCCGCTGCCGGGGCGCGCGGGCGGTTATCATCCTTGCCCACCCCCGGTTTCCGGCGGCGCGGGCCCGCGCCGCCATCTCCCTCGCACCGCACGCGGGTGTCCTCCCACGCCCCCCCCGTGCGGCGCCTCGGACGCCGCGGGCGGCACAG
>NZ_CAHJXS010000014.1:0-34492 GCF_903645345.1 Corynebacterium sp. Marseille-Q2823
TGCCGGTGTAGCGGGTGGGGCCGAAGTACACCTGGTGCAGACCGGCAAGCTCTGTGGCGTCGGCTGGGTCGGCGCCGAGCGCGCGAAGCTCATCGGGTGTGCCCGGTATATGCTCCACCAGCGCAATCCCCGAGTTGCGAAGGCGGAGGTAGGTTTCAATATCCCCCATGGGCACGAAGATTAAACCAGCACCCGCAACCCCGCAACCGGAGGAACAAAATCCCTGGGTAAAAGGGTAGTGGGGCTGGTACGAGAAAAGCCCCTCGGGGGAGGGGCTTGGCGGCTACATTTCGGTCAGGGAGCGGTCACCCGACCATTCGATGTGGAAGGTGCCCTCGCGGTCCACGCGCTTGAAGGTGTGAGCGCCGAAGAAATCGCGCTGGCCCTGAATCAAGGCCGCAGGGAGGCGCTCGGCGCGCAGGCTGTCGTAGTAGGACAAAGAAGAAGCAAACACGGGTACCGGCAGCCCCAGCTGGGTGGCAGCCACAACGACGCGACGCCACGGGTCAATCAGGTTTTCCAGCTCACCCTTGAAATACGGGTCCAGAATGAGGGCCGGCAGGTCGGCGTTATTGTCATAAGCCTCACGGATACGGTCGAGGAACTTCGCGCGAATGATGCAGCCGCCACGCCAGATGGTGGCCAAGTCGCGCGGGTCGACGTTCCAGCCGAACTCCTCGGAGCCAGCCTTGATCTCATCGAAGCCCTGGGAGTAGGCAATGAGCTTCGCGGCATAGAGCGCACGGCGAACGTCTTCGACGAACTCAGCCTTGTCCACATTGAGCTCGGCAATGGTTCCGGAAGGCAGCTGGCCTTCCTGGGCAGCTGCACGTTGAGCAGTGGCAGAAGAGAGCGCACGCGCGAACACGGATTCGGCAATTCCGGTGATGGGGACGCCAAGCTCGAGGCCGCTAATGGCGGTCCAGCGGCCGGTGCCCTTCTGGCCGGCGGCGTCCACAATGACGTCGACAAGCGGGGCACCTGTCTCCGGATCTTTCTGTGCTAGTACTTCGGCGGTGATCTCAATGAGGTAGGAGTCCAGATCGCTGGCGTTCCATTCGCGGAAGACTTCGGCGATTTCAGCCGGTTCCATGCCCACCCCGTAGCGCAGCAGCTGGTAAGCCTCACCGATAACCTGCATGTCGGCGTATTCGATGCCGTTATGCACCATCTTGACGAAGTGGCCAGCGCCATCGGGTCCGATGTGGGTCACGCACGGAGTACCGTCGACATTAGCGGCGATGGACTCGAGGATTGGTCCCAAGGTCTCCCAAGACTCAGCTGGGCCACCAGGCATGATGGACGGGCCATTGAGCGCGCCTTCCTCACCACCGGAAATGCCTGCGCCGACGAAGTGACGCCCCTTAGCGGCCACCTCCTTCTCGCGGCGAATGGTGTCCGTGAACAAGGCATTGCCACCGTCGATAATGATGTCGCCCTCATCCATGGCCTCGGTGAGCTGGTTAATGACGGCGTCGGTAGCCGCGCCCGCCTGCACCATGATGATTGCCTTACGCGGGCGCTCCAGGGAGGCCACGAAGTCCTCAACGGTCTCGGAAGGGATGAAGGCTCCTTCATCGCCATGCTCGCTGATGAGCGCGCGCGTCTTCTCCGGGCTGCGGTTGTAGACCGCGACGGTATTTCCGTTGCGGGCAAAGTTGCGCGCGAGGTTGGAGCCCATGACGGCCAGGCCCACAACACCAATCTGAGCGAGATCTGTCTTTTCAGCAGTTTGAGTCATGTCAACCATCCTACGTCACCGAAATCCACTAACCTGGTGTGGCATGAAACACTCTGAAATCTTCGAAAAGCTCGTCGCAGTATCCCAAACACGGCCGCTTAACGCCGAGGAACTGCAGCTCATTAATTCTCACCCGCAGGGCCTAGCCGGGCTCATCGGTTTGCGTTTCACGCGCATTTCCGCTGATGAGATTCGCTCCGAGGTTGACGTTGTTCCGGATCACCACCAGCCCTGGGGCGTGGCGAATGGAGGGCTTTTCTGCACGATTACGGAGTCCACCGCATCTGTGGGCAGCCTGATCCTTGCGGGCAAGCCGGTTGTGGGCGTGAACAACAACACAGATTTCCTCAAGCCCGTTGCCGAAGGCACCGTCACGGCTGTCGCTACGCCGCTGTACAAGGGCCGCCGCACGCAGCTGTGGGAAGTGAAAATCAGCCAGGGCGATGTACTCCTCGCTGCTTCCACGTTGCGCACCATGGTGGTGCAATAATCCCTACAACCAGTTGTTGCGCCGGAACCACCACCACATTCCGGCCACCACCAAGATCATGAGGCCAATTGCCCCGTAATAGCCCCATGCGAAATGCAGCTCCGGCATGATGTCGAAGTTCATTCCATAGATACCTGCTACAAGTGTTGGCGCTGCCCACATGCCAACCACCGCGGAGATCGTGCGCATGTCGGAGTTCTGCTGCATGCTGATCTTGGCCACGGAGGCGTCGATAAGCGAGGTCAAGCGCTCATCGAACCCCGACACGTGGTCCTGGACCACCAGCTGGTGGTCGTTGACGTCGCGGATATAGGAGCGAATCGTCTTCGGAATGAGATCCTTGTGGTCCGCTACCATCGCCCGCAACGCTGGGGAAAGCGGCACGATCGCGTGCTTCATCTCCAAGATTTCGCGCTTGAACATGTAGATACGGTCGATGTTGGGCAGCGAATTCGGAGTGAAGATTTCTTCTTCTAATTCGTCGACCTCGATGGCGATGAGGCGGCAAATCTCCGAATAGCGGTCCACCATCATGTCCAGGATCTTCCACGCCAGCGAAATAGGACCCTGCTCGACGAGGTCTTGCTCATCCTGGATCACATAGGCGAGATTGGGCAGCTTGGCGGAGTGGCGCACCGTGATAATGAACGTGGCACCAATGATCATCTGGATTTCACCAGTGGAGATAATTTGGCGCTTATCGGCGACCTCGTCGTGGTCGCGGTAGTTCACCGACCGTGCCACCACGAAGAGCTGGTCGTCGTAGCGCTCCAGCTTGGGACGCTGGTGCGCCTGGACGACGTCCTCGACGATGAGCTCATGGATGCGGAATTCAGCCGCTACCTTCGTCATCTGCGATTCGAGCGGCTCGTGCAGGCCTACCCACACGAAGCCGCGGCCGTATTCTTCCACGGTTTGCAGCGCGCTGTGCGGGGTAAACTCACCGGGCAGCGCCTCGCCGTCGATGAACACTCGGCAGTGCTCAATGGCACGCTCGACAGGCACGGAAAAACTCGGCGAACTATTGTCCGAAGTGTTTTTCTTGCGTGGCTTGAATGGTGACGGTACAGATGGCATCGTGTCTCAGCCTCCTTCGCTTCGTATAGGCGTTTTATCAGAGCGGCTAAATCTTACACCTCTAAAGGCCTATACTCGTTGTCATGCCTACCTGGAAAGAAGTAACTGCCGCGAACCCCGCCCATTCCCACAACTTTGCACGGAAATGGAAGACGCTGCGGGCCCAGGGTAAGGATATCGATGGGGAAGCCCGGCTTATCGACGCCATGAGTGAACGCCACTCCCGCGTTCTCGACGCCGGCTGCGGTTCCGGACGGCTCGGCGGCGAGTTGGCAAAGCGCGGGCATACGGTGTTGGGCGTCGACGTCGACCCGATTTTGATCGAACACGCGGTGAACGATTACCCGGAGGCCCGCTGGGAGGTAGGTGATCTTTCTGAGGAGGAAATCCCAGAGGATAACTTCGACATCGCCGTGGCTGCGGGCAACGTCATGACTTTTATAGCCAACGAAGGGCGCGAGGCGGCCCTGCGCAACGTGTTTAACGCGCTTCGCCCCGGCGGCCGCTTCGTCGTCGGTTTCGGCGAGGGCCGCGGCTGGGGCTTTGAGGAGTTCCTCGAACTGGCCCGCGCGGTGGGCTACCGAGTCGATTTCATTTTCTCCTCGTGGGACATGAAGGTTTTCAAGGAGAACTCCACCTTCATGGTGGCCGTGCTTACTCGTCCAGGTGCCGATCTGCTGGGCTAACTTTGTTTCTCCGCAGCCAGGCGCCGGAGCCGGTGGCCGTGGTCAACGGGCCCGTGTCCGTGTCCGACGTGAAGCGCATCGGCATGCTCAATCGCCTCGTGGAGCCACTCGGTGGCCCAAACCAGTGCTTCGTCGAGGGATTCGCCCGCGCCCAAACGCGCCGCTAGGGCTGAGGACAGCGAGCAGCCCGTGCCGTGCGTGTTCTTCGTATCAATCCGCGGGCAGGGCACGCGCGTGATATCGCCGGAAGGACTTACGGTCGCGTTATCGGCCTCGGCACCATCGAGGTGACCGCCCTTGACTACGACCCAGGTGTCGTTCTCGTGTGCCCACGTGGGTGCGACAGAGAGAGCAGCATCAAAGGTGCGCGGTCCTGCTACGCCCGCGAGGACAGCGAGTTCCGGCAGGTTGGGTGTGACCACGGTCGCGCGGCGCGCCAGCTCCCGTACGGCGCGCTCCGCTTCCGGCTCGAGCAGGCGGTCACCGCTGGAGGCGACCATGACCGGATCACAGACAACCGGCACTCCCGCGGGGAGGGAAGCGATGAAGTCGCTCACCGTTTCGGTGATAGCGACGGATCCCAGCATGCCGATCTTGACGGCGTCGATAGTCACGTCGTCCTTGACGCTTGCCAGCTGCTCACGCAGAAAATCCACCGGTGGGGTGTGGATAGCCCGCACGCCCTGCGTATTCTGCGCAACCAGGGCGGTCACCACGGCCATTCCATAGGCCCCAGCGGCCTCGAAGGACTTGAGGTCGGCGTGAATACCAGCGCCGCCCGTCGGATCGGTGCCGGCGATGCTGAGGACACGGGGCAGCGCAGGTTGGCTCACGGTTTCTCCTTAAGCTTGGCTATTCTTTCGTCCACCGTACATGGCTAAAGAAAAAGGAGAGAGGAAATTTCCTCTCTCCTTTTAAGACGCGTAAGACCTAGTGGAGGTCGCGGTCAATCACGTTGCGAGCAACGCGCTGCTGCTGGGTGATTTCCAGGTTACCGCGGTCGCGCGAGAAGGCGTTGAGCAGCCAGTGCAGCGCCACGAGGGTACGGCTGCGGAAGCCAACGATGTAGAAGATGTGCAGTCCGAGCCAGGAAATCCAGGCCGGGAAGCCAGCGAACTCGGTCTTGCCCAGCTTGACCACTGCGTTGAAGCGGGAAATGACGGCCATGGAGCCCTTGTCGAAGTACTCAAATGGCTCGGCCTCGTTAGCGGTGGACTCCTCATCAATCTTGGCCTCGATGAGCTTGCCCACGTGGTTGCCGCCCTGGATGGCCACCTGGGCTACACCCGGGAGGCGGTTGAGGGAAATCATGTCACCGACGATGTAGACGTTCTTGTACTCACCAACCGTGAGGTCCTCGTTGACGGAGACACGGCCGGCACGGTCCGCCTCCACGCCTGCCTGGTCAGCGATGAGCTTGCCCAGCGGGGAAGCGGCGACACCTGCGGACCAGATCTTGGTCGCGGCCTCGATGGTGACCTCTTCATCGGTCTTCATGTTCTTGTAGGTGACGGCGTCAGCGGTGACGTCGCTAACCATGGCGTTGAGGCGTACGTCCACGCCCAGCTTCTCCAGGGTGCGCTGTGCCTTGCGGCCGAGGCGCTTGCCAAACGGCGGAAGGACCTGCGGAGCGCCATCCAAGAGGTAAATCTTGGCGGAGGAGGAACCAAAGTTGGAGTAGGTGCCGGCGAAGGTGCGCTGTGCCAGCTCCGCGATCTGGCCGGTGAGCTCAACGCCAGTCGGGCCAGCGCCGACGATGACGAAGGTCAGCAGCTTCTCACGCTTTGCCGGATCCTCTTCCAGCTCTGCCTTCTCGAAGGCGGAGATGATGCGGGAGCGGATCTCGAGGGCGTCGTCAAGCGTCTTCATGCCCGGCGCATACTCGGCGAAGTGGTCGTTGCCGAAGTAGGACTGGCCAGCACCAGCAGCGACGATGAGGGAGTCGTAGCCGTAGGTGCGGACCGCGCCGTCAAGTTCTGCGGTGACGGTCTGTTCCTTGATGTCGACATCGGTGACCTCACCGTTGACGAAGTTGACGTTGTCCTGGTGGCGCAGGAGCTGACGCGTGGACGGGGCGATTTCGCCGGCGGAAATGACGCCGGTGGCTACCTGGTAGAGCATCGGCTGGAAGAGGTGGTGGTTCTTCTTGTCGATGAGGGTGATCTCAACATCCGCGTTCTTGAGCTTCTTAACGGCGTTGATGCCGCCGAAGCCGGCACCGATAACAACGACGTGGTGGCGGCCGTTACTAGGGCGGTGGGGAGTTTGCGCCATGGTGATTGAATACCTTCCTGAAGAAAGCTTGATTATTTTACCCGAGTCAGTCTAAACCTTTCTAGCGGTACATGCATACTTTATGGGTTATTAACTGGCTTTTTGGGCCGCGCCTCCACCTCTTCGTGGCCCGCTGGTTTTACTCTAAGTAAATACGTGTGTGCGATGAGGAAGGCTGGCTAGAGCGTGTATTCCCACTTGGCATCGATTGACGCTGCGACGTGGCCCGGCGTAGCAACCGTGCCCTCACCGCGTTTGCTGCGCTTTACGGGCGGCCGGACTGAAGCGGAGTTTGCGCAGGCCTGCGCCAAAGCAGGGGTGGAGCTGGAAGGCGAGGAGCCGGATCTGGCTGTGCTTCACGACGCTCTCTTTTCCCGCATCGCCGACTCGGGCTGGCTGGGCCTGGCTGAGTCTTATATGGCAGGGGAGTGGACGACGCCCGATTCCGATCGCTTGGTCAAGGTTCTCCTGCGGCTGTTGGGGGTGGGGTATCGGCCGAAAGCGAAGGAGCTGGCGGTCGAGACTTCGAGTCCCGGCGAGCTACCCCTCGATGTGGTGAAGCTGTACGCGGGTGACTCCTTGAGCCATTCGGGCGGAATTTTCGCTAGCGGCGTTCCCACCACGGTGCGCGAGGCGGTCCGCAGCTATAGCGCGCGGATGGGGAGCAAGGAACCCAAGGAGCACTTCGTCGATGTGACGAGCGTGACCGAGCCTACGCACACGGACCGCGAGGACTTGGGTGATGCACAGCGCCGCGCTGCACAGTGGCTTCTCGACGCCACCCGCACCGGCGCCGGCACACATCTTCTGGTTTATCCGGCGACTGGTCTGCAGGTAGCAATTCAAGCCGTTGCCCGGCGCGCCACCGTTGACGTCCTTACGGGGGATGCTGAGCAGCAGGCGCTGTTCGACGAACAACTACTCCTTGAGGGAGCCGCTGATTCTGTCCATGTGCAGGGCATCGAAACGGCGTTGCCCAATCCGAAGCAGTGGCGCGGGCGCTATGACGCGATAGTGAGCGTGGAGAAGCTAGAGACGCTATCGGCTCCCGAGCGCCGGCGCTATGTGCAGATGCTGGATCGCTCGCTGGTCAGCGGTGGGCGAGTGGCCATGGGATCGCTCTTTGCTACCGAGGCGATGACTCCGGCCGCCCAGTCCGCGATTCAGGTTCTGCGAGCTTATATATGGCCTGGCCTGGATTACCCGACGCTGGAGGAGACCCACCGACTCTTCGATAGGCGCTCCAACCTGCGCATCATCGCTCAGACCCACACCGGAACCCACTACCTGGAAACGCTTCGTTACCAGCGCAGCTTCTTCGACGGGCGGCACCGCGAAGCTGCGGCAGCGGGCTTCGACCAGGTTTTCCGCCGCCTTTGGACGTTCCAGTTTGCTCTCCGCGAGGCGCTGCTCACCTTAGGGATGCTGGATGCGGTGCACGTGGTGGCGACCCACCGCAACCGCGGGGGTCGCCGTTAGCGGTCTACACTGGGCGGCGCCAGAGGCACAACCACTTTGCGGCTCGGAGGAAGAGGGTATGGCAGACCGCACAGGTATTATCGCGCACCGAGGTTATAACGGGTGGTACTCGGAGAACACGTCCCGTGCCTTCGAGGAGGCTCTCAAGCTTGATGTGGCCGGTGTGGAGTGTGACGTCAACCTGACCAAGGACGGGGAGGTTGTGGTTATCCACGACCAGACTGTGGATCGCACGTCGGATGGCACCGGCTCTGTCGGTGACATGACACTGGAGGAGCTGCGCGCACTCAACTTTGGTACCCACGAGGATCCTCAACGCATCCTGCTTCTCGACGAACTTGTGGACCTCATCGAGTCATACCCCGGAAAGCAGCTGCTTATCGAGACGAAGCACCCGTCTCCTTTCGGGGCGCGACTCGAAGAGTCGGTGGCCGAAGTCCTGCGCAACCGACATCTCGATGCCGATCCACGGTTCAGCCTGATTTCCTTTAACCCTGAAGCAATTGCGCGCTTCCGAAGCCTATTGCCATCCCTGCGATCCTTTCTTCTCTTGGAACCGGATGCGGGACTACCAGATTCTCTCGAGGGCGCTTCGGGCTTCGGGCCTTCCATTCGCCAGGCGCGGTTGGAAGCTGATTTCTTTGCGGGCGTCGACAGTCAGTCCTACGTATGGACGGTGAATTTACCGAAGGACATGGAGTGGTGTCGTAACAACGGGGTAGAGCTCATGGCAACGGACTTGCCAGAGCTAGCCCTCGACGTTGTGCGCGCAGCGAGTTAGCGCCAAGCTACGCTCGGAGCCGTTGTGTTCATGGCCGCAAAGGTCTAGCTATATCGACGGTGGAACTCCCGTATTCAGGAGTTTCTATAGATTCCTCTCCTCTGCGTTTATGTGATGTAACCCACGCGTATGGGGCGCTTTTGTGGGTGCGGCCCCGGGAATTTTCTTTTTGTTTATTCAATCAAAACGTCGAGTAAACTTTTTGTTTACTGACTTGGTCTAGTTTTTTCTGCATGGCAAAAACCATCCCCGCGAGCGGGCGAACGGCTACGATCCCTCCTGTTACCGAGAAGCCGATCGTCTCCGAGGAGTACGCGCGCCACCCACGCAAGCGAAAGCTCGACTGGCGCCAGATCGGCCTAGCGGCATTGCTGATTGGCCCGAACCTTCTCCTTCTCATTCTTTTCACCTATCGACCACTGGTCGATAACATCCGCATCTCTTTCTTTAACTGGAATATTTCATCGCCGACGATGACTTTCGTCGGCCTGCAGAACTACATCGACTGGTTCCAAGCGCCAGATACGGGACGCGTGGTGTTCAACACTGTCGTCTTCACCTTCTTCGCGGTGGTCGGTTCGATGGTGCTGGGGCTAGCGCTGGCATTGCTTCTGGACCAGAAACTGTTTGGCCGCGCGGCGGTGCGCTCAATTGTTTTCGCGCCCTATGTCATCGCGGGCGCGGCGATTGGCGTTGCCTTTCAGTTCGTCTTCGATCCCAACTACGGTCTTATCCAATACTTCCTGGGCTTAATCGGGGTCGATGTGCCGAACTTCTACCAGCAGCAGAACTGGGCATTGTTCATGATTACGGTGACCTACGTGTGGAAGAACGTCGGCTACGTTTTCGTCATCTATCTTGCGGCTCTGCAGGGGCGCCGGCGCGACCTCGATGAGGCTTCGGAGATTGACGGCACTCCGGCCGCGCGCCATTTCTTCCGTGTGGTCCTGCCGCAGCTTCGCGGCACCACGTTTTTCTTGTTAATCACCGTGCTGCTCAATTCCTTCCAAGTCTTCGACATTATCAACGCGATGACCGGCGGTGGACCGTTTGGTTATGGAACCTCCACGATGGTTTTCCAGGTGTACCAAGAGACGTTCATCAACAACCGTGCCGGCTATGGCGCTGCCGTGGCCACCATCATGTTCCTCGTCGTGCTTGTCATTACGGTGCTGCAGATCAAGTTGCAGGAAAGGATGGATAAGTAAATGTCCGAAAAACGCGCAATTCCGGCTTCCATCAAGGTGGGGCTCCCGCAAGCGAAAGGTGAGCTTCCACCGGTTCCTGGTTCGCAGTCCCTCGCAGCCCCAGTCATCACCGAGGCCCAGCGCAACCGTAAAGGTGAGCCGGCTGATCACGGCCATCCAGCAACGAAGGTCGTCGGCTATATTGCCTTGGTTCTGACAGTGCTGATGATTGTGGTGCCGCTGTACTTCATCTTCATCACCAGCTTTAAGTCCTTCCAGGATGTGTACTCGGATCCGATTTCTTTCTGGCCTAATCCTTTCAAGGAAGAAAACTATTCCTATGTCTGGCAGACCTCTGGCTTCTCGAGTTATCTGAGAAATTCCATCATCATCACGCTGATTCTCACGGTGGTGGAGGTAGTCCTCGGAGTGCTGACTGCCTATGCCTTCGCTTCATCGCTCGCCATCTGTTCTGATCATACCATTACCTAGAACAACACCATTATTTCGAACTACCGAACTACCGTTGTTGCGTCATAGTGAGACGTCGCTGGATCATCATCCGTGGCGGGGCAATCGCTTCACAAACTTCCAATCGTTGCCGCCGGAGATTCTCGAGGCCGCGCACATGGACGGGGCAGGATTCTTCACCACCTTGTTCCGAGTGGTCCTGCCCATGTCGTGGCCAACGCTGTCCGCGTTCGTCCTGATCACCGTGGTCAATGAGTGGAACCAATACCTGTGGCCCTTCCTGATTACGGATACACCGGCTGCAGCCACCCTTCCGGTGGGCCTGACCCGCTTGCAGGATGCGGAAGGCGTGACCAACTGGGCGCCGGTGATGGCCGGCACAGTGCTGACAACCCTGCCCATGATCATCATCTTCCTCATACTCCAGAAGCCGATGATTAAGGGCCTGACTGCTGGAGCAGTCAAGGGCTAGCCTGCCTGCCATCCCGAGGCCCAACTCGAACAAGTCCACCCAACTCTTCACTTCTCAAGGAGAACCTCCCCATGTCTCATAAAATTTCTACTCGCATCGTTGCCGCTTGCGCGGCGCTTCTCACCACCATGTCCTTGACCGCCTGTGCAGGTGGTTCGACCACCGCAGGGAACGACTCAAAGGACGGCGGCGACGCCAACACCATCACCTTCTGGTCCAACCACCCGGGTTCCTCTCGTGACATAGAGCAAGAGCTCATTGATGAATTCGAGAAGGAGAACCCAGATCTGAAGGTCGAACTGGTCACCGCAGGCTCCAACTACGAAGAAGTTGCACAGCGCTTTAACGCTGCCCTCGCAGGTGGCGACCTTCCCGACGTCCTCGTTGCTTCTGACGTCACGTGGTTCAACTTCGCACTGAATGAAGCCACGACGCCGCTCGATGAGCTGTGGGAGATGAACGACATTGACTATGAGAGCTACGTCGACACCCTGCGCGAAGACTACAAGTACAACGACAAGCACTACGGCGTTCCGTACTCCCGCTCCACGAACCTGATGTACTGGAACACCGATGACCTCAAGGCAGCTGGCCTTCCCACCGACCGTGGCCCGAAGGACTGGGAAGAATTCGACGAATGGGCCACCAAAATCAAGGACAAGCTCGACAAGCCGGCCGTCACCGTCCCGGATGGCTCTAGCTATCTCGACTGGTACTTCCAGGGCATGATTTGGGCCTTTGGCGGTTCTTACTCTGATGAGTGGGAACCGAACTTTACCTCGAAGGAGTCCATCGAAGCCGGCAAGTTCCTGCAGGACCAGGTCAAGGCCGGTCACATCGAAATCTCCACCGACCCGACTGTAGCCTTCGGCTCTGGCAAGGCCTCTGGATTGCTGGAGTCCACCGGTTCCCTGGGCGGCCTGAAGGAGACGGCAACGATTCCATTCATCACCACCTACCTGCCAGGCCCTGGTCCTTCGGCAGCCACCGGTGGTGCTGGTCTGGCCGTGCCTGCTGGAATTTCTGACGAGCGCAAGGCTAACGCGGTCAAGTTCATTGACTTCCTGACGAACACCGAGAACACCATCAAGTTCTCCCAGAAGACGGGTTACATGCCGGTGCGCAAGGACGCCCTGGATGATCCAGAGGAGAAGAAGTTCTTGGAGGAGAACCCGAACGCCCAGACGGCAATCGAGCAGCTCAACGAGAACACCAAGCCGCAGGATTACGCTCGCGTCTTCGTACCGGGTGGTGGACAGCGCATCGGTGGCGTTCTTGATCGCATCACTGTGGGCAATGAGGACGTGGAGTCCGCATTCGGTGACCTGCAAAAGGAGACGCAGAGCGTTATCGACCGCGACATCACCCCGAAGCTCAAGTAACACTTCGGATCGTTTGAAAGGACACCATGGCTACTGTTGAATTCCGCCAAGCTTCCAGGATTTATGATCCGAAGAAGCCCCCGGCGGTCAGCCGCATTAACCTCGATATCAAAGACGGCGAGTTCCTGGTACTCGTCGGACCGTCTGGTTGCGGCAAGTCTACGACGTTGCGTATGCTCGCTGGGCTTGAGCCGATCGACGAAGGCCAGATCTTCATCGACGGGGCCGACGTTACCGAGACCCGCTCGCGGGACCGCGATGTAGCCATGGTGTTCCAGTCCTATGCGCTGTACCCCAACATGACAGCGCGCCAGAACATGGCGTTTGCATTGCAAAATGCCAAGGTGGATAAGGCAACCATCGAAGAGCGCGTGAGCTTCGCTGCGAAAATGCTGGAGCTGGAGGACCTTATTGATCGCAAGCCCTCCGCAATGTCGGGTGGTCAGCGCCAGCGTGTGGCCATGGGACGCGCTATCGTGCGCCAGCCCAAGGTCTTTCTCATGGATGAGCCCCTCTCCAACCTGGATGCGAAGCTCCGCGTATCCACGCGTGCGCAGATCCTTCAATTGCAGCGCGAGCTCAACACCACCACGGTCTATGTCACCCACGACCAAACTGAGGCAATGACCATGGGTGATCGCGTGTGTGTCCTCAAACAGGGCATTATTCAGCAAGTCGACGCGCCTAAAAAACTGTATGAGAACCCCGGTAATTCCTTCGTCGCGACGTTCATCGGTTCGCCGGCTATGACTCTCATCGACAATGTACCTTTCGTTGACGGCCGTGTTGTCAGCGGCAAAGATCATGCGTTGGACTATTACATGCCACGGGAGCAGGCCGCGAAGGTGGGAGCGGAGCACGTCCTCGTTGGTGTTCGCCCAGAGAATTGGGAAATCATTGGCGTCAACCAGCCAGGTGAACAGTATGGGATACCGGTTCGGGTCGGTATTGTGGAGCACTTAGGCTCCGAGCTGTACGTCTATGGTGCGCGCGAAGAGTCGGCCAATGACGGAACCGTGGTCCGCGGTGGCCGGATCACAGTGAAGGTGCCGCGCGGCATTGACGTGCACCAGGGCGACACGATCTACCTGCGCCCAATGAAGGGCGGGTGCGTGTTTTTCGCCCCGGACACCGAAATCAATTACGACTATCTCTAACCCGGCTCCACCACATCTGTTGCGCCGGTGGCAGAGCTCCCGACGAGGAGTATTGCCAGCGGCGCGTTGCTATGGAGTGACGACCGGACGGGAGGCCCGCTCCAGCAGCACTGCGATTGATTCATAGGTCCGCCCGGAGATCATCTCCAGGCCCATTTCGCAGGTGCGGTTATCGGAGACGAAGGCGTCGAAGTGTTCCGCGTCGAGAGAAACGCGCTCCTCGCGTGTGGCGGACTCGACAAGCTCCGGGTGCAGCATGACACGGTCACCGGCGGAGCCACAGCACATCGCGCCCTCCGGGACTTTGGCAGAGCCGCAGAGGTTTGCCAGGTCAACGAGCGCTTGGCTCATGCCCATGTGTTCAGTCGAGCAGGTTGGGTGTACGGCGATGCTGCCCATGTTTTTCACGATGGGCAGGTGTGGGGCGATTTCATCGCGCAGCCATTCCACGACATCGAGGATGCGCAGATCCTCCCAAAGCTTGCGGTCAGCAGGGGAGAGCACCTCAGGAACGGAATCTAGCAACCCGTGGGTGCAGCTGGCAGCATCGACCACGATGGGCAGCTGGCCGTGCTCCGACCAATGCCAGAGGTCGCGCACGATCTTTTGAGCCTGGTACTCAAATCCTTCCTTGTAGCCCTTGGACGACCACGGTGTACCACAGCAATCGCCCGCGACGTCCTCCGGAATCCACACTGGCTGGCCAGCGCGGCGTCCTAGTTCCACGATGGCGCGCGGGAGGTCGACTGAATCCTTGGCCGCGCCGGCTGGGCGGCCGAAGATGCGGTTGATGCAGGCAGGGAAGTAGAGTGCGCCAGCGCCCTCGCGCGGGGTTTCCGGCAGACGCGATGCGGCCTTCGGAAGCGGCCCCGGGACGGTGGGCAGCAAGTCGGGAGCTACCACGTTGCGAGCCATGTTGGTGCCCAGCTCGAGGGGCTTGTGGGGAATCTTGTTGGCGGAGATGATGCCAGCGCGGGCAAGCTTTTCCACCAGTTCCCAGCGCTGCGCCGTCGTCAGTGCCACCTTCTCGCGGGCCGGGGTAGCCTGTTGCGCGCGCAGCTGCTTCATGACCGCACCTGTATCGATGCTAATCGGGCAGGGGATAGAACAGGTGCCGTCTGCGGCGCACATGTCGACTGCGTCGTACTGGTACTCCTTCTGTAGCTGCGCCAGCACCTCCGAGCCTTCTTGCTGCCGGGCCATCTCGCGGCGCAGCACGATGCGCTGGCGTGGGGTCACAGTGGCGTGGCGCGAGGGGCAGACAGGCTCGCAGAAGCCGCACTCCACACACGGGTTGATTTCATTCTCGACCTTCGGGAAGGACTTGAAGTTGCGCAGGTGGATGGTTTGGTCGCGTGTAAGCTTCACGTTCGGCGCCAGGATGCCCTTGGGATCGATCATGTTCTTGACTTCCCAGAACAGCTCGAAGGCCTCTGTGCCCCACTCGTGCTCCAGGAAGGGAGCCATGTTTACGCCGGTGCCGTGCTCGGCCTTCATTGAGCCCTGGTACTTATCAATGACCAGCTCGGCCAGATCATCCAAGAACGCGGCATAGGACTCGCGCTCTTCCTCGACATCAAAACGCGGGGTGAAGAAGAAGTGCAGGTTGCCAAAAGCAGCGTGCCCCATGACGGATTCCGGGTAGCCATACTTGGCCTGCAAGTCCAACAGGTCTGCTGCGGCTTCGCCAACCTGAGAGGGCGGGAAGCAGACATCCTCGGTGATGTACGCCGTGCCGTTCGGGCGGTCTGCGCCCAGCAGGCCATAGAGGCCGTTGCGCAGTTCCCACGCACCGCGCATACCTTCTGCGGTGGTGAGGAATTCGAGGGGGCGGAGTAGTGGGGCGTCGGCAAGCACGGTGCGTAGGCGATCCATGGCCTTGTCCAAATCTGCCTCGTCGCTGCCGCCCACCTCGACGAGGAGTGCCGCGGCATCATCATCAAGGTTGCGCCAGGATTCCGGCGCATGCGCATAGTGTTCGGCCGAGCGGCGCATGACCGGGGCGACCAGGAGTTCGCAGGCTTCCGCGCCGGTTTCCATGATGGGGTGCACGTAGTTTGCGGCATCACGCAGGTTGGGCAGCTCGACCCACGTCGTGGCCTTCACACGCGGTAGCTTCACCGTGCGGATGACGGATTCCGTGATGGCGCCGAAGATGCCCTCGGAACCGATGAGCAGGCGCTTGAGGATGTGCACGGGCTCATCCTCGTCGAGGAAGGCGTCGATACGAAGACCATTGGTGTTGCGGATGGAGAACTTGGTGCGCAGGAAGTCCACCATCTCGGTATTAGCGCGCAGCTTGTCGCGGAAGGCCAGTAGATCGGCGTGGAGCTTTGGCTCCTGCTTGCGGAAGGCCTCGTCCCCACGGGACGTATCCACGATGGTGCCCGAAGGTAGGACGAAGATGAGCTCTTCAATGCTGTGGTAGCTATCGCGCTCTAAAGAGCAGCGCATGCCGCCGGAGTTATCGGCCAGCACGCCACCGATGGTGCACACGGACGTGGATCCCGGGTCCGGCCCCAGCATGAAGCCGTGGCGGGAGAGTACCGCCTGGGCATCGCCCAAGATGACGCCGGGGCGGGACCACAGCTTGCGGCCTTCTTCGCGCACCTCCATGCCGCCGAAGTGGGTTTTGACATCGACGAGGATGTCATCGCCCATGGCCTGGCCGTTCAGCGACGTTCCTGCTGCGCGGAAGGTCATGTGGCGATCGTGAGTATCGCAGTACTTCATCAGCGCAGCGAGGTCCGTGGCGTTGCGCGGGGAGACCACGATGTTCGGGATGGAGCGGTAAGGGCCGGCATCAGAGGAGAAGCGCACGAGGTCGCTGAGACGTCCGTGCACGTTCTCGTGACCAACGATGGCTTCCATGTCCGCCACCAGCTCGGCGGGGGAGCCGTTCTTGTAGTGTGCAGAAACCGCGTCGGCCTGGCTCGTGGTGCCGGCTGGGCGGGAGAAACGAGAGGAATCGGGGCTTAAAAGCTTGGACATATTTCTAATCTATCGCGTGACAGTAAATCTGGACCAAAACGGGTACGTGAGGTTCATCATATGGGATACTCAATTCATCTAGTGAGACATACTCTGGAAAGGAAACACCATGACGAACCCGCGTACAGAGGGGGAGACCGGCGAGAAACTCGCCGTCTACATCTTTCCCATCGTTATTATTGCCTGCGCCATTGTCGCCTTTGTGAGTCCCAGTACCTTTGAACCGGTGGGGCAGTACACCTCGCAGTTGCTCATGGTCATCATGTTTTCCATGGGCCTTACCCTGACTATTCCGGACCTGGCCCTAGTGGCGAAGCGCCCGCTGCCCATCTTCTTGGGCGTTATTTGTCAATTTGCCATCATGCCGACGAGTGCTGTGCTCGTGGCGAAAATGCTAGGGCTTTCCGACGCCGCCACTGTCGGCCTCATCCTCCTCGGGTCTGTGCCCGGCGGTACTGCCTCCAATGTGATGGCTTACCTGGCTAAGGGCGATGTAGCGTTGTCGGTGGCGATGACTTCGGTGTCAACCCTCGTCTCGCCGATCATGACGCCGGTGCTCATGCTGTGGTTGGCGGGACAAACCGCAGAGGTTGACGGTGCCGGCATGGTGTGGTCGCTGGTCCAGACCGTCCTCATTCCGGTGGGCCTGGGCCTGTTGCTGCGCGTGATTGCTACTAAAGCTGTGGACAAGGTTCTGCCGGCCTTGCCGTGGGTGGCCATCGCTGGCATCGGCGGCGTGGTCACAGCGGTGGTGTCGAAATCGCAGGATAAGCTGGTCACCGTTGGTCTCGTCGTGTTTATCGGCGTGGCTATCCAGAACCTCATCGGATTCCTCTTTGGGTACTACATGGCCAAGCTAGCCCGCCAGCGCGAAGCAGCGGCGCGCACCACGGCCATTGAAGTAGCGACCCAGAACTCCGGACTCGCCTCGGCATTGGCGTTGCAGTTCTTTACCCCGGAGGCTGCGCTGCCGGGTGTGGTCGCCGCAGTGTGGGCCAACGTCACTGGCGCAGTCTTCTCCGCCATCGTGCGCCGCAAGCCCATCGACGACGAGGCGGAATCCAGTAAAACTGCGGTTTCTGTGTAGCAGGTTACCCATCCGGGCACTTAACTCCGCATAGGTGGTTGGCACATGTTTGCCGGCCACCTGTCTTCTATTTGTGCAGACCTGGAAGTGCAGAGCTGCAGCGTGGGCGTCGTCAAGCGCCCAGGCAATGCTTTGCGACGACCAGCGAGTCTGCACTTTTGGAAGTAACGGGGCCGGCGCGACAAAAATCTCCCCGCCCTTCGGTGAGAAACACCGGAAGGAGACGGGGAGATGCTTGTGTCTGAAAACCTAAACCTGGGAAAGATCCTGGTCCTTCAGCTCCTGCATCATGAGGATAGCGATGAGGGAGATGAAGCAGACGATGATGAGGTAATAGCCCACGTAGCTCACGTTAAAGGCGCTGACCAGCCACGTAGCGATGAACGGGGCCACGGCGGCACCCAGGATAGATGAGACGTTGTACGCGATGCCGGAACCGGTGTAGCGGACGTTAGTGGGGAAGAGCTCCGGCAAGACAGCCGACATGGGGCCGAAGATGAGGCCCATGATGAACATGCCGACGAGCAAGAAGCCGAGGACCGAGTTGCGGTCAGCGTGTTCGATGCCGAGGAAGAAGGGGAAGCTGAAACCGAAGGCAATCATGATGAGTGAAGTCACGACCAAGATCGGCTTGCGGCCATACCTATCCGACAGCATGGAAGAAACAGGAATGCCGATGATGAACATGAAGATGGAGATCAGCTGGATCTCCAGGAATTCCAGGTAGGGGATTCCCAACCCCAGCCCCTGGGATTTATCGCCGATACCGTAGGAGAGAATCCAGGTGGTGACCAGGTAGAACAGCGTGTAGCAGGAGACCATGACGAAGGTACCGATGATCATCGGCTTCCAGGCAGTGCGGAAAGCCTCCACCATGGGGGTCTTGACCTTCTTGCCTTCGTCTACTGCCTGCTGGAAGACAGGGGTTTCCTCCAAGCGCAGGCGGACGTAGAGGCCAATGAGGACCATGACAGCGGAGGCGAGGAAGGGCAAGCGCCAGCCCCATTCCATGAAGGTGCCGGTCGTGTCGCCGCGGGAGTAATCCATGGTTGCAACCAGAGTCAGGAAGAAGCCATTGGCGAGCAAGAACCCGAAAGGTGCGCCGAACTGCGGCCACATGGCGGCGGAAGCGCGCTTGCCTTCCTCGGCGGTCTCGGAAGCCAGCAAAGCTGCACCGGACCATTCGCCGCCCAAGCCCAAACCCTGGCAGAAGCGCATCAGGGCCAACAGGGCAGGCGCGATGATGCCCGCGGTCTGGTACGTGGGGAGGACGCCGATGATGAAGGTAGCAATGCCCATCGTCAGGAGTGCACCCACGAGGGTGGCCTTGCGGCCGATGCGATCGCCGAAGTGTCCAAAGAGCACTGAGCCCAGTGGCCGGGCAATGAAGGCCAGGCCGAAGGTGGCAAAGGACTGGAGCAGGGCAACGGTGGGGTCCTCGGTCTTCGGGAAGAAGAGGAAAGGAAAGACGGCTACGGCTGCCGTGGCATAAATATAGAAGTCGTAGAACTCAATGGTCGTGCCAATAGTCGATGCCACGGCCACACGCACGCGGTCACGTTTTGTGAGTTTTGGGGTTGCGCCCGGTGTCGGCGGCTTGGTTTTGACTGCGGTCATGTGGGAAGCGCCCTCCTTGATGATTTCAATAGATTGATTGGTTGTGCGGGAAACATTACCGTCCCATAGGTTGAAATCCAACTCTCACCACATGATAAATTCGTGGGAACTAGGGAGGGGTTGACATGTTGTGGTGCTGTGGCCGTGACAATTGGGCAGGGAGGATGTGCAAATACAATCTGACATAATGTACATTATCGGACATAAATTTATGCGGCGGGAAGGCGTGATTTCACATCTCCTATCTCTAGGTTCGCATGGATCCGTACTCAGGCCTTGACGGTGTGCCCTCGCTGAGTCATGGGTGCCGGCGGAGTCACGCGTGCGTTGCGCGTACTCGATGGGCCCTTGATGCTTTGCTCCGAGTTGCCTGTCCCGTCCGCATCGCCGTTCCGAAAGTTCGAGCCTTCAGCTTATTTGGCGACTTCTTGGTTTGCCGCCTTCCGGGCGCTTTCCTGTGTGCCATGCGTTGTCTGAGGGTCGCTATGCGTGCGGGTGGGATATTTGTGATGGCGCCTTTGGATCTGGACTGATCTGCATCTCCCCAGCCGCCTTGGGGGCAACCCCTTTTAAGCCACTATATAGTCACTGTTACGTAATTGTGCAGCATTTAGGGAGCTCATCGGAAAGCTGTTTTAGCGCCGTTGGTAAGCCATCACCAGCTGCACGACGGTGAGAGCTACAAGCACTACAGAAAACGCTGCCAGAAGTTTCGTCCCCTGAAACCAGATGAAAATGCCGAATCCTGCGAGCACTACGAGACGCACCCACAGGACAGGAATAAGATGCCGATAATTCATGACTAACCGTGCGCGCTACTTCTCGAGGGTAACGCGAACGTTAACGTCGCCGACCTCGGAGATCTTTGCCGCGATCATTTCCGGGGCTTCGACGCCGAAATCGAGGCGATTTATCGGAATATCGCCGCCCAAGATAATGGTGTCACCATCGCGGACCACCTGGAAGTCCTGCGTCACGCTCTTGGTCTCGCCGTGGATGGTCAGGTCACCAGTCAGTGGGACGGTGACCAGTGAGCCGTCGTCAGGCACGGCGGAGACATCTGCTGGCTCGGTCAACGTGAAGGTCGACTCTGGGTACTTCGTCACCTCAAAAAGCTTCGACTTCATGTTCTGATCGCGCACCTTCTTGTCCGTGGTCAGGCTCGCCATGTCCACGTTGATGCTGGCTTCCTCAACGACCCCGTCCTTGATGGTTGCCTGGCCGGTGACATGCTTGGTGGAGCCAGACGTCGTGCGCTTATCCGCCGGCAGGATTTCGTCGATGGTAAACCCGGCTGAGGTGTAGTTATAGGCCGAACCTTGCACCACGTGCCATTCGCCATCAACGTCCGTCGTTGCGGGATGGACCTTATCCGCGTTGATCGGCTCGGTTTTTACACCGCGACCCATGATCACCGAAAACGCTAGTGGCCCTAGGGCCAGTGCAGACGAGGCCAGAATCAGGACCACGAAGATACTGACAACCAGTTTGCGGTTACCTAATACGGATTTCATGTGCTATCTCAATTCCTCAAGCTTACGAGCTAGTGCGACCAGTTCGGCACACAGCTGTTCCATCTCTTCAACACTGGCGCTTTCCGACGCCGCCGTGGCCACGTCCTCGGCACAGCACCGGAGCTCAAAGAGACCGTCGCGGAGACGGTCCGCATTGTCTGGAGTTAGGATGACAGCGTCCACGGGAATGGATGTCCCGACCACGTTGTGGCGCTGTTCGTATGCTCGTTGCTTGCACGAGGGCGAACAGAACTTGCGTGGCCTTCCCCGCCCGCCTTGTGCGATCTCTTTGCCGCACCACTGGCAGGTTGCCGTCCGGTGCCTCGAGGGCTTGCCGGGCTGCGGATCCTGTGTACCAATCACCTCACTCACCTTAGCCCATTAACCCGAGGGTGGGAACAAAGGCCGTGGGCCATTCGTTATAATGATAGAACTTTGGGTGATATAGGTCGACCCTGATCCCTTCCCTCAACGCTTGAAAAGGATGATGTTGCATGGCAGATCGCGTACTCCGTGGCAGCCGCATGGGCGCAGTGAGCTACGAAACCGACCGCGACCACGACTTGGCCCCGCGCCAGATGGTGAAATACCGCACCGAGGACGGCGACATCTACGAGGTGCCCTTCGCCGATGACGCGGAAATCCCCGAGGAGTGGATGTGCAAGAACGGTAAGCTCGGCACCCTTGTTGAGGGCGAGGGCGTCGAGTCCAAGCCGGTGAAGCCGCCGCGGACCCACTGGGATATGCTGCGCGAGCGCCGCTCGATTGAGGAGCTGGATGAACTACTGACTGAGCGCATCGAAAGCCTGCGTTCGCGTCGTCGTGCGGCAGCCCGCCTGCTCAAGGAGCAGAAGGAACAGGAAGAAAACGAAGGCTAAAAAGTCCGCCGCGCGCCGGTCCCACGGTCAAGGGGTAGTAGCTCCACAGAAGTGGAAGCCACTACCCTATTCGTCGTTTTGGGCCCTAAAGGCGAACGTCGCGCTAAGCACTGGCGCCTTCGTGCGGCGCTGAATTAAGTTCCGGCCACTGGAGAACCAGCTCGGCAAGATAGACCGCTAGGGCCGGGCCCAATACCGCGAGGAAGAACGCATAGCCTCCCCACTGCGCCGGGAAAAAGAGCGGGAACAGCACCAAGAGTGCCGCCGGAGATACCGCCACTAGAGTACGCGGTAGGTGCGCTACCGCCTTCGTCATGGCGGCCGTGCACCGCTGGCTAAAGCTCAGCCCCGGGGCATCGAGGTGGAAGAACCACACGCTGATGCAGCCCAGCACGAGGAGCCCAGAAACCAGCGCGGCACGCAGAACGACGCCCATTGTCCCGAAACCGGCCTTCGCGATGATGGCGAATTCATAGGCAGCTAAGGCGCCCAGTGCCAGGCAGATAAGCCACCAGGCGGTATTTGTTCCGGGGCGGGTCAAAAGGCCCCGAACGAAGGCCGCGCCGCGGCGTGAACCTTCTTCGCGGACCATCTGTCCGGTCACCGCGTGGGCGGTGCGCAGAGACATTCCCCCAGTCACCACGGGAAAGAACGTGATAACGAGGAGAACGTTGACGATGACAAGGTCAGCGAAAAGGCTCAGGGCGGCGTAGAACTTCGATTCGGGGCCGAGCAAGCGATTCATGGTTCTTTAACCTATCGCACTTGATTAGCCCTTCACGGCACCGGCCGCCACACCTTCGATGATGTGCTTCTGCGTGGAGAAGTAGAAGATGACGATGGGGATGATGGCGAGGACCAGCATGGCCATCATGGCACCCATATCGCGGTTACCGTTGGAGCCGACGAAGGACTGGATGACCACCGGGATGGTCTTGTACCGAGTCGACAGACCAATGACCAAGTACGGCAGCAGGTAGTCGTTCCACACCCACATGGCGTTGAGAATGGCCACGGTAATGGCCGTCGGCTTGAGCATGGGCCAGACGACGCGGAAGTAGTTTTGTAGCGGACCGCAGCCGTCGATCATCGCGGCTTCCTCGACATCCAAGGGGATCGACTTGACGAAGCCCGCAAACATAAACACCGACAGACCAGAACCGAATCCGAGGTAGAGCACCACGATGCCGATCGGGTTGTTGAGGTGGAGCATGTCTGCAATCTTGACCGTCGGGAACATGACCATCTGGAACGGGATAATCATGGACACCACGAAGAGGTAGTACAGAAGGTTTGTCCACCACGTCTTGACGCGCGTGATGTAGTAGGCGGTCATCGCGGAGAAGAACACGATGACGATGACGGACAGAATCGTGATGACGAAAGACCACAGGGTGGCTTCCAAGAAGCCCTGCTTGGTCAAGCCCACCATGAAGTTCTCGAAGCCGACCCAGGTTTCACCGATGGGAAGAGAGAAAGGATCGGAGGAGATAGCGAACTTGGACTTAAAGGAGTTAATGAAGATGAAGAGGATCGGCCCAAGGAAGACGATGGTGAAGAACACCAAGATGGCGTAGACCACGAACTTGGCGCCGCCAGACATCCGGGTCTTATTGTCCGAGGGAAGCTGGTGATCCTTCTTCTTCGAGGCCGGGACGGCCTGCGCTGAAGTGCTGGTAGTCATGACTTATGCCTCGATTTCCTTGGAGCGGGTCGCGCGCAGCTGGAAGTACGCGATGACGACCACGACGACGACGAAGATGACGGCCTTGGCCTGACCCACGCCCTCGACGTTCATACGGTTGAACAGCGTGTTAACGATGTTGAGCGCGACCATCTCAGTTTGTCCGCCGGGCGCGCCGTTGGTGAGCGCAAGGTTCTGGTCGAAGAGCTTGAACGAGTTCGACAAAGTCAGGAAGAGGCAGATAGTGATGGACGGCATGACCATCGGGATGGTGACATGGCGAAGCATCTCCCACTTGTTGACGCCGTCGAGCTCGGCTGCCTCGATGAGCTCGGGCGGGACGTTCTGGAGGCCGGCGATGTAAATAATCATCATGTAGCCGATGAGCTGCCAGTTGAGCAGCATAATGAGGCCGGCGTAACCGAATTTCCAGTCCGCACTGATTGTCGTGGCATAGTGCGAGAGCACGGCGTTGATCATGGTCTGCCAGGTATAGCCCAGCACGATGCCGCCGATGAGGTTCGGCATAAAGAAGACCGTGCGGAAAAAATTGGTTCCGCGAAGTTTGCGGGTCAGCATCCACGCCAAGAGGAAGGCGAAGACGTTGACGGTGATCACAGAAACGATGACCACGAGGACGGTGAAACCGAAGGCCGAGATGAAACCTTCGCGTTGGGAGAAAGCTTTGACGTAGTTGTCGATGCCAACCCACTTGGCGTTGGTGATGGTGGTGAACTTCGTAAAAGAGAGGAAGAATCCCACGATGAACGGCACCAAGAAGGCAATCATGAATGCCAGAAGGGTGGGCAAGACAAAGACTGGGAAGTACTTCTTCAGCGTTGCTTGCATGGTGGTGAAACCTTAATTTCAAGTGGTGCCACACGCTTCCTAGCGGGAAGGCGTGTGGCGAGGGGGTGGGGACTTAAGGCCTAGCCCCAGTTGGATTCCTTCTCAGCAGCCCAGTTGTCCTTGAACTGCTTGACGACGTCCTCCCACTTCAGGGTGCCGGAGGCGTACTGCGACAGGGCCTGGCCGAAGTCATCCTTGAACTGCTGGGACGGGAAGTACTGGAAGTTCCACGGGTAGGTGGTCAGATCCTTGTTAGCGATAGCTTCCGCGACCTGCTCAGCGAGGGGATCATTCGGGGTGTCCTCGGCGGTGTAGCTTTCGAACGGTGCGATGAAGCCGAGGTCCTTAACCACGTGCTCCTTGCCAGCCTCGGAGGTAAACAACCAGTCCACGAAGTCCTTGGTGGCCTTCTGGTCGACCTCGGAGGCCTCAGAGTTCACACCCAAGTAGTTCTCGGTACCGACGTTGATGCCGTAGTTTTCTTCGTCCGGCAGGCCCATGTACATCGGCAGGAACTTGATCTTGTCTTCCTTGACCACGTTTCCGGAGATCTCAGCGATCTGGGACCATGCCCAGTTACCGTTCTGGACCATGGCGGCCTTGCCCTGCGCAAACTCAGCCATGGAGTCAGATACGGTCTTGGAGGGGGCCAGGGTCTTCGCCACGGTGGAATTATCCAGGTAGAGGTCGAAGAGGTTCTTGAATTCCTTGTTGTAGGAGAAGTCGATTTCGTTGGTGTCCTCGACATTCTTGTCCTGGTACTCCTGCCAGATAGGAGCATTAGCCAGGTGAGTCTGCCAACGCCAGTCCTCGCCAGAAGTCAGTGAGGTGGAGGCGAAGGCGCCTTCGATGCCAAGCTCATCCTTCTTGGCCTGCATGTCCTCGGCGACTTCCTTGAGCTTCTGGTAGCTCTTGATTTCGTCGGTGGACTTGATCTTCGCGCCGGAGGTGGCGATGTACTTGTCGAAGATTTCGTCGTTGTAGATGATGCCGAAGCCCTCGACGGCGAACGGAACGCCACGTACCTCGCCATCTTCGGTGGTCAGCGGCGGAATATCGTCGGTGAGCTGCTTGGCGACCTCAGTATCCGACATATCGGCCATGTAATCCTGCCAGGTGATGAAGCCAGCGGGGCCGTTGACCTGGAAGAGGGTCGGGGCTTCGTCCTTGCCAATTTCTGCCTTGAGGGTCTGCTCATAGGAGCCGGAGGCGGCAGTGACGACCTTGACCTTGACGCCGGTCTCTTCAGTGTAGGCCTTTGCGATCTCCTGGTATGCGGCGTCCTGTTCGGGCTTGAAGTTCAGGAAGTAAACATCGCCTTCCTCGTCGGTAGAGCCGGAGCACGCGACGAGACTAGCGGCGGCGAGCATGGAAGCCATGCTGATGGATGCAATGCGAGTAAGACGCTTCATGAGGTCCTCATCTTTCTTGATGAAAAGCGGGATGATGAGCCGAGATGGATACCCGGCTCGTATTCGGTTGTGTCTGGGATGCCTTCCGCGACGAAAGATTCTTCCCAGCGCCACCAAGTGCTTCATAGCGGATTGCAATCCAACTATGAACTGGTTAGCCTGTCTCCTACCTTAGTGAGGTATTCCACATAATCAAAAGAAAACGGACCTAGAACGCCCGATTGTGACTATATCCATATTCGGGCACGAAATCTTTCCCCATTTAAGGGGTAATCGGGCTTAAAACATACAAATCAATATAATAATCAGCTGAGAGCCGCGTTTTCGATCTGTGGTTTTGGAGGCCACTGGGGCACGCAAGCGGTTATGACAAGTCTCCGTTTGTGGGCTGTGCGTGGAGAAGCCGCGCCTCGTCTCGGCGGGCGGGCAGTACAGACTCAAGGTAGGATGCCGTCGCCTCCGGAAGGGACACGTCCTCTCCCCTCTCTTGGGCAAGGAACCAACGGTGGTCCACGATTTCGTGAAAAATCTGCGCGGGTTCGAGCTTCTGCAACATCTCTACGGGGACAGCGGCGATGGTCGGCTCGTACTCTTGCGTCATCCACAGGTGCGCGGCCTGGGTAAGCCCCACGTGGGGCCCACATTCGACGGCTTGGTAGGCCTGGATGGAACCCAAGAGGCGCTGGGCCTGGTGCTCCTCGACGCTTAATCCCGTCAAACTCAATAACTGCGCGCGGTAGTGGCCGGGATCGACCACCACTGGGCGAATCCGCACCACGTGTTTCGAATCGTCCTTCGTGACCTTGAGCTCGCCTACATCGAAACCCAGCTGATTGAGGCGGTCAATCCGCTCGGAGACGCGCCAATACTCGCTGGCGTCCACGGATTCTTCTGCGGTTAGTTCCGTCCACAGCTCGAGGTAAGAGCTCTCGACCAGGCTGCCTAGGGCGATGACATCGATGGAGGAATCCAAGCATTCTCCTGCTTGCAGGTCCATGAGTTCACCGATGATGTTGACGCGGGCGATGTCGACGTCGTAAAGCCTGCGCGACTCGGAGAGATTGGGCTGGAACTCCCCCGTTTCGGCGTCGACAAGATAGGCCGAATAGGTCTCGGCGTCCCGCCGGAATAGGGTGTTCGACAGCGATACATCGCCCCAATAAAAGTTCAGCAGATGCATGCGCACGAGCAGCACTGACAGGGCCCGGATTAGCTTTTCTGCCTCGACTACCGTGAGGTGTCGCGAGAAGATCTCGCGGTACGGTAGGGAAAACTCCAGGTGCTCAGTGACCAGCGCTGCGGTGAGCTCCCCGTAGCTCTCTTTGGCTGGGTGTCTGCCGGTAATCACGGCAACGGGGCGCACACTGGGTGCGCCAAGACGCTGCAGTTCGCGCAGCATCTTGTACTCGTGGTGGGCGGTGCGCGCGCCGATTTCTTTGACCGCGACGATGCCGCGGTTAATCCCCACGAAACGCACGATGTGCCGGGAAATACCCCTAGGCAGGGCCGCGATGAGTTCAGCGGGCCACTGTTCCAGGGGCGTATCCCACGGCAGCGTCAGAAGTGCCGACGCGTACGTCGAGGAGGTGATACTCATAGACTCTTTCACGTCGAGTCACTCCACCTTCGTAGCTGAATTAATCCTGGCTCTATGCCTATCCGTACTGCTTGGCTCGCAGTAGCCGGGCGCGGGCTACGGCAGGCGCTTTCCAGTCGAGGCTGAGAAGTTGTGCTGGCCGCCTTCGACGATGCGTGCATAGAAAACGCTGCCCGGGGCCGGTGCAGTGTTCGGTGCGGAACGAACGACGATCTGGCCGGATTCGGGGACATCCTCGCTCGAGGAGCCGAGGTCACCTTCGCCCACCAGCTTGCCGTAGAGGAAGGAATCAGAACCAAGTTCCTCTACGAAGTCGAGCTTGATGGGAATGGAGTGGTCGGTGGATTCGCCCTCCGGGATGATCTCTAGGGCCTCCGGGCGGAAACCGATGGTGATGCGATCATTGTCTTCCGGGGTCATGGCCGCGATGGTTTCCGGGGACAGCTTGATGCGGGCGTGCCCCGAGGTAGCGTCACCATCCTTGACCGTAAAGGTACCGAGGTTCATGGCTGGGGAACCGATGAAGCCGGCGACGAAGACGTTGGCTGGGCGGTCGTAGAGCTCGCGGGGTGCGCCGACCTGCTGCAGGTAGCCGTCTTTGAGTACCGCGATGCGGTCACCCATGGTCAGTGCCTCGGTTTGGTCGTGGGTGACGTAGACGGTGGTGACCCCGAGCTTGCGCTGCAAAGCCGCGATCTGGGTACGCGTCTGCACACGCAGCTTGGCGTCGAGGTTGGAGAGCGGCTCATCCATGAGGAAGACCTGGGGGTTACGGACGATGGCGCGGCCCATGGCTACGCGCTGGCGCTGACCACCGGACAGAGCCTTCGGCTTGCGCTCCAAGAATTCGGTCAGGCCCAAGGTGGCGGCGGCCTCATCGACGCGCTTGTTGATCTCGTCCTGGGACTTGCCGGCGATCTTCAGCGCAAAGCCCATGTTCTCGCGCACGGTCATGTGCGGGTAGAGCGCATAGTTCTGGAAGACCATAGCGATGTCTCGGTCACGCGGTGCGACGTGGGTGACGTCCTTGTCGCCGATGAAGATGGCACCGTCCGTGACGTTTTCCAAGCCGGCCAGCATGCGCAGCGTGGTGGATTTACCACAGCCGGATGGGCCAACCAAGACGAGGAACTCGCCGTCAGCGATTTCCAGGTTGAACTTCTTGACGGTGGGTTCTTTAGCTCCCGGGTAGGTTAGGGATGCATCTTTGAACGTTACGGTTGCCATAGCAAACTCTCCTCCATCGGCAGGTACGTGCCGAACGATCCGTAGTGTGAGAATGAAGTGAAACAAGTCACTGTGCACCGAGTAAAGTGCCACTTACGACATTAGCACCGATGGTGGTTACTACCACAAAAGCCCGAAAGCCATGACGGGCCTTCGGGCTTGCGGTGAGGAAAGCAGTTTTAGCGGTTGAGTGTGCCCTTCACCAAGTTGGATACCTCGGAGACAAAGTCGGACACAGCAGTCTTAGCGTTGCTGAACTTGGGGCCAAGCTCCATGTCCTTTACCGTGCGCGAGGTGATCTTGGATACCTCAGAGGTAAAGTCGCTGACCTGCTCGGAGCGGTGCGCAACGCCCCACTTGGTGACCTCCAGCAGGGAATCCTTGACAAAAGAGCCGTCAAGCTTCGACTCACCTAGCTCTCGCTCGGTAAAGGTGATCGGTACCTCGCGGACATCGAAGCCATCCTTGATGGCGCGGAAGGCAACGTCAACCTGGAAAATGTAGCCGGCGTTAGAGAGCTCCTCGAAGTCTAGGTGCTCGAGTAGCTCGCGACGGAAGGCACGGTAACCGGCGGTCATGTCGTTGATGCCGGCGCCCAAGGCGACCGAGATGTACTTGTTTCCCAGGCGAGAGAGCAGCTCGCGGTTGGCCGGCCAATTGACGGTCTCGCCGCCCGGAACATAGCGAGAGCCGATGACCAAGTCGGCACCCTTGTCAATTTCCTCCAACAGCAGGTGCAGCTGTTCCGGTGCGTGGGAGCCGTCTGCATCCATCTCGCACAGCACCTGGTAGTCCTTCTCCAGGCCCCACTTGAAACCGGCGATGTACGCGCCGAGAAGTCCGCCCTTGCCCTCACGGTGGAGAACGTGCAGGTGAGAATCCTCAGCGGCCAGCTTATCCGCCGCGTCACCGGTGCCGTCCGGGGAGTTATCGTCCACAATCAGGATGTGAACCTCCGGCGTTGCCTTGCGCACCCGCCCGGTAATGAGCGGTAGGTTCTCGATCTCGTTGTAAGTAGGGATGATGACCAGGGTAGATTCGCGGGTCGAGCTCACTAGTTCCTTGCTCCTTTAGATTTCTTTTTCAGGCGCGCTGCGTCGTCCGGACAAGCGGGTGGAATAGATCGCATACAGCGCACAGACCGTTCCAATAATAGCCATGAGCCATTGCAGGAGCGAACCATAACGCACCGCAAATGTGCGCCCTTCTCGCAGCGGAAGCTCTTCTTCGAGATATGCCGGTTCAAAGATACCGCTGGCTTGGCTCACTGAGCCATCCGGGTAGACGATCGCCGAGACCCCGGACGTAGCCGCCACAACGACGGCCCGATCCGCTTCGATCGCGCGCAAGCGGCTCATGGACAACTGCTGGTAGGTCATGTCGGAGTCACTAAAGGTGGCGTTGTTCGTCGGTGTCGTGAGGATCTGCGCCCCGTTGTTGATGGCGGTTCGGAACGCCTGGTCAAAGCTGACCTCATAACACGTGGCAACGCCCACTGCGGTCCCAGCCATGGTGACCACGCCCGGACCGTCACCGGGCTTCATGTCGCCCGCCAGGTCCACCAGATCGGTGATCTTCCTAAAGAAATCACGCATCGGCATCGTCTCACCAAAAGGCTGCAGGTACTTCTTGTGGTGGTACTCCCCTGCCGAGCCATCCGGATTAAACACCTGCATGGTGTTCCGTGCGCCAACCTCATCCTGGGTCAGCGTTCCGACGAGGATTGGGGCATCGATGTCGCGGGCGGCGCCGGCGATAAGCTCCCGGGCGTCCTCATTGGCAAAAGGATTGATATCGGAGGAGTTCTCCGGCCAAATGACGATATCCGGTCTGGACCCATCCTGCGCGGCCTGCTCGGTCACGCGGACGTGGTTATCCAGCACCGCGCGGCGTTGGGCGGCAAAGTCAAGGCCCAGCCGTGGAACGTTTCCTTGTACCGCGGCGACCGTCACCGTGCCTGTTGTGCGGCCCGGGCGGTCCACGCTCTGTGCCGCTAGCAAGCCAGCTAGCAGTGGCACCGCCAAAAACGCACATGCCAGGCGCGGTGAGCGGGCAAGCCCCACCAATCCTGCGCCTACGCAGACCACCGCGCAGGTAATGAGTGCCGGCCCGCCCCACGAGGCAAGGTTGGCGAGTGGGCCCTCTATTTGCCCCCAGGCGAGGCGCACCCACGCAAAACCGCCAAAGGGCACTGAGGAGCGCAGCATTTCTACCGCCACGTAGAAGAACGGGAAGAGAGCGAAACCGTAGTTTAAGCGCAGCAGCGCCGCCCCGCCGATACCAAGGAGGATGCTGTACAGAGACAGGAATAAAGCGAGCGCAATATAGGGCATGTTGCCCACTAACTCACCAATCCATGGGAGCGTGAACAAGTACAACACCGCGCTATGCACACAAGCGACGAGGGCCGCCCACCCCAGCCCCAGGGGCTTTGTCCACGGTGAGAGCGCTGCCACGAGCATCGCCATGCCGATTATGCCGGCGGCCCACCAGCCGCGTGGCTCAACGGCAAGGTAGGTCACCGCGCCCGACGCAGCAGCGAGAGCGAGCCGGCCCAGAAGAGCCAGCACTATTTGTTTCCGTCCTCAAAGTCTTCTGGCTTGACGTGTTGGGTCCACGTGCGGATTTCATCTTCATCCAAGACCTCATGCGACTGGCCAGTTTGATCCATGCCCCCCATTCCATCACCGGCGGCGCCTGCGCCAAAGGTGCCGAAGGAACCATAGGAATCGCGGTGCTGGGCCATGGGTGAGGCTTCGTACACGCGCACGCCCATGTTTTCGATCTTCCGGTACATCGATGCTGCAAGCAGCGTGCGGATGATGGAACGCGTGGGCGCAAAGATAAGCAGCGCTCCGAAGACCGTGGAGACAAATCCGGGCAGTGACAGCAGGATTCCGCCCACCATGGTCAGGCCAACGTTGCCTGCCGTCTTGCCCGGGGTGGGATCCTCCATGACGTACACACCGTCTTCGGTCTGACGGATGCGGCTGACCATCATGCGGCGGACTTCCCAGCTGGCGATGGTCATACCGAAGAGCATGGTCAGCGCCAAGGCAAGCAGCGCCCACAGCACACCAATCCACTCGGCAACGGCCCAAAAGGCCATAGTTTCTAGGAGGATGTACGCGATGAAGAGAACAAACGGCATGTCGCCCACCATACTTGCTGGGCTTGGCGCTTCGCAGGAGACCCTCCCGGAGCGACTAGACTGTCCCACCATGTCCCTCCCTGAGTCGAAGCATCCCGAATCCGATACCTTGCGCTTCCATCCCGCCGGCGGCGTTGTCACCCCCGAGCAGTGGCTCGCCCTGGGCCAGTCCGCCAGAGAACATGGCGATGGCAATGTGTACCTAGAGCAGCACAGCGTCATCAGCCTGCGAGGCGTCGCCAATGCGCAGGTGCTTGGCGACGTCCCCCTGCCCACCACCGCCGCTCACGTGCTGGCTTCTCCCCTCTCGCTGCGCGCCCGTCAGGTAGCGCAGCGGATCGCGGAAGCGCTAGCCGACGTCGATCAGGATGCCCCTGCGATAGCCCGTGCCGCGCTTTTTGGTGTGGACAGCGGTGCTGGTGATCTCCTCTCACACGGGGTGGCGGCTGGCCTTCAGCTCTCTGGTGATGAGGCGGAACACGATGAAGATACCGTCGCCGCACGCCTGATCCGCGACGGTGACCCCACCGGGCCGCTGCTGGGGCTTGCGGATGCCATTTCCCAACTCGTGGACTTTGCGGAAAAGGTCTCTGCAGATCACCTGCAGGACCTGGAACGTGTCTCGGATGCGGCAGGGTCAGCTCCCACTTCGCCTGCGCTGCCCATCGGCTGGCTGACTGAGCACACGAAGCCCGGCCGCGTCGATCTGGGCGCGGGCCTGCAGCATGGCGTGCTGCCCGGAGAATACGCTGGGCTTATCGCCCAGCTGGGCGCTTCCATCTCGGTAACCCCCTGGCGCGGATTGGTCATCCACGATCTAGCCGAGGGAGATGCTGACGTTGTGTTGCGCGTCCTTGCACCGCGTGGATTCATCTTCGATGCGAATTCTCCTGCCCTCGGGCACCGCTAGCGCGGCATGTGCCGCCAGATGGGACGCGGTACCAGCTTCATCACCCACGCTAAGAGCTGAAGAGGCCGTGGAATCCATATCGTGCGGGAAGCCGGCCGCGAACCTGCAGAGGACTCAATGGCCTTGGCCACCGCTTGGGCCACCACGTCAGGGGTAACGGACAAGGGCGCGGGTGCCATGCCTTTAGTCATCGACCCAATGACGAAGCCGGGGCGCGCGGTGATCAGCGCTAGGCCGCTGCCCTGCAATCGATCCGCTAAGCCTTGGCAGAAGGCATCCAGGCCCGCCTTGGTCGAGCCATAGACATAGTTGGCCCGGCGGGCCCGCCACCCAGCGATGGAGGAAAAGGCCACGATGTGCCCTCTCGTCATGACGTCGGCAAGCACGGTGAGCATGGATACCTGCGCTGCATAGTCCACCAGCGCTATGTCGAAGGCGTGGGCTTCGTCGTGCTCCGCGCGCTCCTGATCGCCCAGAATTCCGAAGGCGACGACGGCCGTGGTGATCTCTGCCCCTGCGAGTGCTGCGGCTTGGTCGATGACCGCGCGGTGGGAGGAAACTTCCGCAGCGTCGAAGGACAGCGTGTGAACGGACGACGCCCCGCTGCTGAGGAGTTCGGAGTGCAGCCTGTCCATACCGTGTTCGCCCCGCGCGGCGAGAACCACTGGGCGACCCTCACACAGCCGACGTGCAAGCTGTCCACCGATATCGCTGCGTCCGCCAAGGATCAGTAGCGCGCCAGTTTCTCCCATTAGCGCAACCCCCTCGGTGCCTGGTTCAGGGACTCATAGCCAGACTCGGTGGTCACCACGATGTCTTCAAGACGCATGCCCCACTTGCCCGGCACGTAGATACCCGGCTCGATCGAGAAGGCCATGGACTCGGCAAGCTCCAGCTCGTTTCCTTCCATGATGAAGGGCTCCTCGTGCGTCGACAGGCCAATGCCGTGTCCGGTGCGGTGCGTGAAGAACTCACCCCAACCGGCGTCTTCGATCACGCTGCGCGTGGCTCGGTCGATCTCCTGGGCGGTCGCACCCGGGCGCGCAGCAGCTCGGCCGGCAGCCTGGGCCTTCTCTAGGACCGCGTAAGCCTCGCGAAACTCTGCCGGCGCGGCAGCAGGATCGGCGCCAACGACGTAGGTGCGGGTGCAGTCGGAGTGATAGCCCGAGGGCAGCGTACCGCCAATATCCACCACCACGGGATCGCCGGCGGCGAGTACTCGGTCCCCAAAGTCATAGTGTGGATTGGCTCCATTCGGACCGGAGCCCACGATGATGAAATCCACCTCGCGGTGCTCGCGCAGAATGAGCTCCCGCACATCTGCGGCTACGTCGGCCTCGGTGCGCCCCGGCTGCAGGAGGCGCGGCACCTCGGCGTGGACAGCGTCGATAGCCGCCGCTGCAGCGCGTAGCTCTGCCACCTCATCTGGATCCTTGCGGGTAAAAAGCTCGGCGAGGGCCTCGGTGGCCAGAACATACTTTGCGGGGTGCTGTTCCTTCGCAGTACTAGCTTCGAGGTTGCCAATTGCGGACTGAAAGCGCAGCACGTGATCGGCGGTGAGTGAGGATCCCAAGGCAACGGTGGTAGGGTGCGCACCTTCCAAGGCCAGCGCATAGGGATCCTGCCCATCGCTCCATCCCACCAGCTGGGTCGCAACGCCCTGAAGCGACTCAATGTCGGTGCTGGGGGCGACGATTACCGGTTCGGCATCGGGACGGATAACCAAGCAGGTCAGGCGCTCGTGGGAGGAGACCCACGAACCGGTGAGGTACGCGAATTCGGCACCTGTACCCACTAACAGGATGTCGATGCCTTTAGCAGCGGCGATAGCGCGGGAACGGCTCAGTCGGGACGCATAATCAGTCATGACAGTTAGCCTACCGCCCGCCTTTGTCCAGTTAAGCTGGGAGGCGTGAATTCCTATCCCGCTGCCGTCAAGCTCCGGACTCGCTCAAGCTATTGCTCGGGAGTGCTCATCGATGCGTCCTTAAGACCCCGCTCCCAACAGGCAACCCGGTTGGTTCTGACCTGCGCGCACTTCTTCCGCGACGGCCTTGATAAGGGGGATCACTACAGGGTGAGTGGCGGGTTCAACCGGCGCGTCGCCGCCGTGCGCACGATTGATGGGGGCGGCATCGCGGCCGGCTGGCGCCGCCGCCCGGCCCCGCCCCCCGAGCCCCCCCGGGGGTGGGCAAACACCCCCCCCCCCCCCCCCCCAAACCCCGCCACACGCTCCCCCCCCCCCCCGACCCCCGCCGCTCCGACGGCAACCAGGCGCTGTCCATGCCACACGATGAGGTTCGGGATTTCTTCTACGCCCGCCAGAATTATCTCGATGAGTTAGATCAGCATGCAGAGGCGATCTCCGCAGAGCTCGA
>NZ_CAHJXS010000015.1:0-24544 GCF_903645345.1 Corynebacterium sp. Marseille-Q2823
CCCCCAGACCGTCCCCGGAAGTATTCCCCAAATTCCCCGGAACCACCACGACAATCCCCAAAGAACACCCCTGACCAGCAAGAACGCCCCTTCAAACAACCACACACCAGAGCAAACGCCCTGAAGAAACGCCCCAACCAGCACCCTTGCGAACTCCCCACACCCGTCCTGAAACTTCCCACAAACCACCCCCGAATCCCTTCATCACGCACAACTGGCACGCCCCGTACAAACCAAAACGGTGCCACCGAGAAAAGAACCTCAGTAACACCGTTTATATGAGTAAATGAGAAAGAAACAAAAACTCAATTACCACGGGACATATCCGTGTGCGAAGGATGAGCGCACATTCATGCGCTAGTACTCATAATACCAATATCGCACGCATGTTCGTCAGAATGAGCATGGATCGATAGTGGCGGTGTGCTGATATAAAAAACACCCCCGTGAAACACGAGGGTGAATTAGTGATCTACCGGATTAACGGAATAAGTTCACGATCTTTGTCCAGAAGGATTCTTGGACTTGACCACCAGTATCTACTACAGCACCTTTACCAGCACTAGAACCAGATCCACCAGAAAGGACTGTACCTACACCAGGACCAGTTATTGGTGTAAAACCGCTAGGAGCAGTTGGTGCCTGGTTCACACGACTTGGATTAGCAGGTGTTACAGGTTTGAGACCACCTTTCACACCACCATTGCCGGTTCCTCCCGCTCCAGTGCCGTCACTCTTGTTGCCGTTGTCAACAACCTTGGCACCTGAAGGTTTATCGGAGTTATCGGACTTGTCTCCGCCGTCTCTGCCATCACCGTTTTCGGTTCCCTTACCATTATCATCGTTAGGTAGTCCGGAGAAGTCAGGACGCTTGGTATTACCGCCAGTGCCATCACCTGGTGTGTTGTCTCCGCCAGTGTTACCACCGTCGTTTCCTCCGGTGCTATCACTGTCGTTTCCTCCGGTGTTATCACCACCACCCTTACCACCATCTCCAGAACCGTTGTCTTTACCACTATCACCAGTGTTATCGCCAGGGGTCTTATCTCCGTTGTTTCCTCCGGTATTATCACCGTCGCCGGAGCCATCACCCTTATCACCATCACCTGTATCGCCACCATTGTCTTTAACAGTGACAACCACATCAACATTATCTTCGGAACCGTCCGGATAAGTTACTGGAACCGTGAACTCGCCCTTATCGCCTGGTTTCGCATCCTTAGGTGAAGTAACAGTGACTTTTCCTGTCTTCTCATCTATCTTGACTTCCCACCCATCAGGAGTCTTATCAGGAATACCAAACTTGGTACCGTCAGGAAGTTCCTTATCCCCAGTCTGCTCAATATCTACCGCAGTACCCGGTGTAGTTTCCGCAGGGTTGTACCCAGGATTGTGCTTTTCCGCCTGTTTAACATCAGGAGTAATAGAACTATCGTGATACTTCGCTACTACTTGGACCTGTGCATCAGCAGGAACGTCCTTAATCACTGTGCTGTTATTAGTTAGTGAACCAGTTTTAATGACTTTTCCATCCTCATTATTGACAATCTTGTACTCACCATTAAGGAATGTGAAACCATCTTTTGGTTTTTGAGTAATCGTGATATCAGCAGTGGATTGTCGTAGATCATCACCAGTCTTGTCATTGAAATTAAAAGGGAACGACCATAGAGCATTAGGAGTAGTCTTTTTAGATTCTCCTATTGTAGTGACGTTATCATGCTTGGTTTTAGTGACTTCTGCGGAGAACTCGAATCCGTATCCTGCGGAGTCAGTGGTTTTACCATTTTTATCAATGATTTGAGCACGAGCATCTACTTGAGTACCACAAGTGACGTTTTGAGTGGTGTGAGTGAGCGTGGAAGCAAGTTCATCCCAAGCACCTAGGTAGTAATCGTTGTTTTCACGTAGTCCTGATAGGGGGAGGAGGTTGGAAAGTCCACTGATTTGATCATTGGCTAACTCTGGTCCGACACCCATACTGATAACCTTGGAACCTTGCTCTTTTAACTGGTTGGCAACCTTTTGCGCAGCCTGCATGTCCGTGATGTCTTCCCCAGTAACTTGCTTATTCGGTAAACCATCACTGATAAAAACAACCAGGTCATAACGGGGTTTACCATCTTTCCCCGTGTTATTATCACGCGCGTTGATTAGTCCAGATTCCCAGTTGGTACCACCCTTAAGTTCGAAATGTTCATTAAGGGACGCTTTGACTTTTTCTTTTGAATCTTTTGTAACAAGTAGTGGTTCTGGCTTGGATAAGTGTTTTGGTAAGTTTGCATTATCAGAGAAGTCAAAAGATGCGAGTGAGATTCCTTTGTCGCTGACTGCATCAACGAAATCGCTAGTAGCGCGTTTATAGCCTTCAATTCCTTCTTCTCCAATAGAACCGGAAGTGTCGAAGACGAGTGCGACTTGAAGTGGTTGACGAGTACAACGAGAATCTTTTGAGATGCGAGGGTTGGGTTTAGCATCTTGCATTGGTTTCCAAGTGTTCCAGTCAGGGATGGAAGTCAACTGGTTTCCCTTGAACGCACCACCACTAATATCACCAATAGTAGTGATGTTCCCCCAGGACTCAGGTAGAGAAGTCAACTGGTTGTTAAAGAACGCAAAACCATTAATAGTAGTGATGTTCCCCCAGGACTCAGGTAGAGAAGTCAACTGGTTGTTTTGGAACGCTTTATAACCAATGCTTGTAACCTTCTCTCCTTCAATCTCTAAGGGAAAATCTGGAAGCTTACCACCGTTGCCCTGTAGTTTTTGATACCCCTCGCCCGTAAGCCCTTTCAAGACAACGTGATCATCGACTACTTCATATTCCCAAATGCCGGATTCAGCAGCCTGGGCTTGAGCAGTATACTCAGGTGCTACAACTGTAATCCCCCCCCATGCCGGTAAAGGCAGCAGCAGCGATAGCAACACCAGCAACTACTCTGCGTGATTTTAAGTTTTTCGTTTTATTGGTTTGCATAATATGTTCCTTAATCTTTGAAATGGATACGTATCTATTCCGGGACACTTCTCCATTCCTCACAAAGCGCCCCGAGGAAGTTAAAAATCTTTTACATAAAAGTCAGATGTAAAACATCTGTACTTATTAGGTTATCTTAAACGCACACTCGTTCGTCAGAATTACTTTTCGCACCAGAAACACCCCACCCCTGGTGCAGCACCGCTCAACCTAGGTTAAGAAACGTGCGGTTATGATAAAGAAGACTTTATAATTTCCGTATCAACGTTGTTTTCCTAGGAAGTGTCCACAGTGCCGAACCCACAACAACTCATGCAGTACGCCGGGGCTGCTATCACCGTCATCGCCTTGATCCTAGGACTGATCTTCGGAACAGGTGATTTATCCTCGTCTTCCGATAATGGGGTACAAGCACCCCCATCGAACAGTGCGAAACCGTCAAATACTCCTGCGCCATCGAATGGCACGCGCAAGCCAGATTCTGATGGGTGCGTAAAAAACACTCCCGATTACTTCAAGTGCAAACAAGAAAACAGCAAGATTGGTAAGAAAAACCCGCCATTGACCTCTAGTGATATTCAACAAGCACGTAGGTCTCAATTCATGCAGATTGTTGAATGGCGGTCTGACAGTAAGCACCTGAACCCAATAACGTACGATCTTTCTCTAGAAGCAACAGCACAACGGTTTGCTAATGAACTTGCTCAAACGCCTGGTGATGAGATCTGGCACTCGAATTATAATACTCGTGGACTAGAAAACGTGGCGTTTGATACGTACACTTACAAGAATTTCTTTGATATTTTCGCTGGTTCAGTTGGTCATGCAAGTACCATGGCAACGAACGGACGTGCTCCTAAAGTCGGTATCGGTATTGCTCAAGACCCCGTAACAGGACACTACTTCTGCGTACAACACTTCGCAGACAAGTAATTAGGCAGGGGGGAGAACACACCTACTAGGTAGTTGGAGTAAGTCCTACCTAGTAGGTCCGTTAGTAGTATTCAACCGCGTACATGACTGCGCCCTGATATAGGGCACCACCTAGAGGGATAAGCAGTACCCCATCACCCCAAAAGTACTTACTCGCAGACAAGGAGAATGCCCCCAAGCATGATGCAAGACCATCAAGGTAACTATGTTAGTTCCAACATTCGCGGGCTGGTCTATGAAGTAAGCAAGTTTGTGTCCACTTCCGACGTGGAACGGTCGTTTCAGAGAAGCGGTTTGACGATCAAGCACGCTCCGGGAAAACGACCTGACACCCCGCAGGCAATGTTTACGGCTTGGTCTACTTCTATCGATTGGAAAGATAAACGCCGTGCCATAGATGGGTTGAAAGCGTTGAGCCGAATCACGCAGCGAGCGAGAGCGGTCGAAATGGAGCAATATGACGGAACCTGGGTGGTGGGTTTTTCCGAATACGACGGATGGGTAGAAGAACTCGAACGAGATTGCGCTGACGAGGGATTGCAATACGACCGTGGCACAGGGCGAATCACCCCTAATCCTGACGCTCACACAGAAGACTTCGTAGACCTCGATCTAGAGGTCTTGGAATACCAGGAATCGGTGGTAAAAGCGCAGCGAAAACTGAACGATGCAATCCGGGATGACGTGACTTCCTGGACCGTTGCAGCCCGCTGTAAATACTTGGTTGAAGCGGTAAGCAAGGTGATCCTAAATCAGAGCGCGCCCGAGCGACTTAAGAACCTGGAGAACCCCTATTTGGACACTCTCACCAAGGAAGTTTCGGAGTATCTAGGGCTTAAGGAAGGTAAGAACTCTTCCCCAGCCATGAAAGATTTTGCCGCTGGACTGCAAAAACTCGCTAAAGGGTTGGCTGAAGCGCGAAACCGAACAGATGATAATCACCCCCAGATCAACTTCGATCCTCCAACCGTCAGAGAAGTGAGATTGAGCCTGGACGTAACGCATGCATGGTGCAGATTCGTACTTGCTGAATATCGCGCGAAATTGGAAGAACCGCCATTTTGACACCCCGCAGTTCGGTCGTGACACGCAGCCATAAGAAACACCTACTAGGTCGCGCACTCGTCACTTAGTAGGTGTCGTAATCCAGTTCCTGACATGACACTACTAGGTAGTGAGAGTAAGCCTGCCTAGTAGGTGTTTTATGTTTGCGCTGGATGATGCAGGAAATGGAGTGTGCCAGAATGACACGACTCGCCCTCACGCGCGAACCATCCTTAACTCGATGGAGGATTCTTCTTCTTGCGCGTTGAATTCGCTTCAAGATCAAACCCGAGTTGATCAAACAGTTTCTGCTGGTGTCCTAGCACCCGTTGAGCATCTGCCTGGATCACTTTCTGCCTGACACTTAACTCGACACTGCGAACTACCATTTCTTCAGCAGAGAACTTCCCCGAATCTTTATCCGCTTCGAACTCCTGCACATCTTCAGCGAACTTCGCTGCTTGCTCGATGACTCTTTTCGTGTCATCTTCTATTTCGAATACTTCATTGCGCCGTGGCAGTCCCTCCCAGAGATTCTGATACGGCAACTCGCTCACATCTCGCATGTACGCCACCGGCTGAAAACCGAAACAGAATGTTTCTGTTCGTCGGGATGGATTCTCAATCCAGTGAAACGTCGCCCCGATAAAACCATCTTGAAGACACGCACCAAAACCAATCTCGTGCATCTGCAAATCGAGAATCTGACAAGCGTTCGAATACGGTGCGAACCAGTCCTCTGGGCGGGTTGGATCAAGTCCTCTCACGTGCTCGTAATCCTTGTAAAGCAGAAGATTGAACGTTTGAACCATGTCAAGATCGTGCAAGTAGCACCGAAGATCTTCCGGTACCTCATAACCTGTGTCGTACATCTTGCACCCAAAATGCTTCACGTAATACCGCGCAAGGTGACGCTGATCAAAAGGGGTATCCGCGAAAATCTCATCCCAGTTGAATTCGCGCCGATGCTTGAAATACTCCAAGTCATCCAGGATGAAGTCCATGAAGTGGTCATACGCCATGTCAAACGGCTGCGAAAACTGGTTATTGCAGTAAGAGCAGATGGTTTTACCGAACATGAAGATCCCATGATTTGGACCACTCATCTTGTAAAAGCGCCCGTCACTGCCGATAGTGCCTAACGGTTGTCTACCTCCCGCTTCCCAAATCTTCTTGATCCGGGAACTCTTGAAAGCGTGTTCTTGGGTATCCGCAGGGCGTTTCTCGCAGATCCAGCAGATCTTGCGGTCACGCCGAGGAAACGCCGGGTTCGACTTTTTCTTCACCATTTACTCGCCCGCTTTCGTCCTCGCTTTCACTCCCACGGACTCACCCGCATACAAGTCCTCAATGATCTCGATGACCCCATCTGAGTTCAGCACGGATGTGAAGTACACGTCCACGTCGTTGTTCCGCAGTTGCTCGAAGAACTTAGATGCGCTCGTAATTGCTTTTACTTCAGTCCCGCGCAGTTGCGAATCCTCATCCATTCCCTTCGTTTCAGCCACGAAGTTGACTGATTTGCGCCCGTTCTTGCGCTTGATCACGTACATAAAGTCAGGCGAAGTCGTTTGCCCCGAGTAGGTGGGGATCTTGATCGAGCGGGTGGGGATCTTGCCGAATACTTCAACTACTCCGTCGAATTTCTTCGAGAGTGAATCCATGATGGTGTCGCGCTCAATCGAACTATCCCAGTCGAACACGTCATACAGGTACGTCTCCGGGGGAACCTTTTCGTTGTCCTGGAAACGTCCCAAGCGGGTGCGCTCGATGGTGTCTTTCGGGGAACCGTCAGTCTTGGTCAGCGGATCGTCACCACCGCGCACGCCGACGTGGGCGTATTCAAACCGGGTAGCGAACTCCCGGTCAAACCATTCGTGGAACCGGCGCAGGAACCTGTTGAGACTTTCTATGTTGAAGTGAGAGTCTTGCAGGTTAAGCACGTCATTATTCCGCGCGAGCGCACGGTGGATCGTGTCCACGGGAAGTGCCGTGGACGTGTGCGCCCGCTTCAAGAACTCCCCATAAGGCAGATGCGTGTTCGACTCGTGGTGTCCCGCGACCGTATAAGTCTTCGGCAGGGACAGTTCCCGCCCGCGTCGAACCTCTTTTTCTAAGACCTTCCTCGTATCGCGCACGAAAATGCGGTCATTGTTTTGCAAGACCTCATCCAGCCCCGCGTCGATCTGCTCCGGCGACAACTCTTGGATGATCAGGACGTACTTCTGCGTGAGCGTTTCCCACAGAGAGCGCAAACGCTCGTAAGCCTTCGGGCGAATCGTGGCGCTGCGCTTGCGGGCTTCCTTGTGTCCTGGTTTCTCTTTCCTGATGCGATTCTTGTTCACGCCCGTTGCGTACTCGGGATAGGTCTGGAGGAACGCGCCTAGTTTGTCCTCTTTCACCTCGCCGGACGGTTCGATGAAGCCACCCATAAGCATTTCAGCCATGAGGAACGTCGGCTCCACCCCACGCGCCTTCGCCACGTCCGCCAGCCGGTCATTCACGTTAATCACGCGCACGGTGTCCGCATTAATCTCATCGACCAACTGATCAGCAAACTCGCGCTCGGTGAAGTCCACGAGATAGGTCAGGAAGAACTGGTCAGCATCAGCGGTCACCCGGTTTCCGTACTCATCCACCGGAAGGCGAAGCCCACGCCCAACCTCTTGCAGTTTCGAGTTCTCTGAACCGGACGAGCGCATCTTCACGATCTGGAAAACCGTGGGCAAATCCCAGCCTTCTCGAAGTGTCCACTTCGAGAAGATGAACCGCATGACGTTATAGTGCCCACGCTCATCTCTAAACGACATGAGTTTGTTCTTATCGCGCAGAATCGCTTGAACCTGTTTGGTCACCTGCTCATCAGTAGCGTTCAAGTCTTCCGCGAAATAGCCACCGTGAGCACCTTCTATGTTTTGCAAGGTCGCTTCCAGATACGGCAGATATTCCTGCATAGCCGGGGTGAGCGCCCCGTCCTCGTGAATCTCGGTGATTGTGTCCTCGATGGACTTTCTCAGTTTGCGCTCGAATGCAACCTTTAACCAACCGTCGTTGTTATCCCCACGGTAGGAGTGAATGGAGTCGATGAAAAACAGCGTGGATGGCTTGATCTTGCGCTCACGCTCAAATAAGTCTCGCTCGATCTTGAAGTGGTTAGCGAGCGCTTGCTCCAGCATCGTCTCCTGATAGGACTGGGAGAACGAGCCGGTCATGATTGCGTAGTCCTTGGGCAACTCCGCACCGTTAGACAACATGGCGACGTTTACGCCGGAATCTTTCGACTTACCCACGTTCTCTAGCAAGATCCCGGATAGTGACGGGTGAATCATCCCGAGCAGGTTGTTCTGTTTATCCAGGTGGTAGGACTTGCCGGTGGACTCATTGCGGATCGTGACCGTCTTCTCCTTTGCGTTAAGCGCGGTCACTTTCAGTTTGACCTCATCTTCCCCGATAGCATCCGGGTACTGCACCTTCACACCCTTGACGAGCAAGTTGTTGAAGGCTTGCGCTGAGTTCAGTTCGTAGACAAGGTTTTCATAATCCGGCGTGGACGGTTTAGTCTTCGTCCCTTTAGTTCTGGGGAAGGTCGCGCCGTAGCGGATGATGACCCCCGGCTGAAGCCCTTCGACAATTTTCTTGAAGGTGGCTTGGTTGCGGGCGAAACGGTGTGGCTCATCGATAATCACGACCGGACGAGTGCGGGCGAGAATATCCAACGGACGGGATGAGTCATACCCGTCTGCTGTGAGCGTTTGGTCGTAATCGTCGCGCGAGAGCGTGGGAGATTGCAGCATTGCGCCGGTCATGATGAGCGCGTCGATGCGCTTAGCATCGTAATCAGCACCTTCGGCGTACTCCCGAATCTCGGGCGGGATCATCCGTCGCCGTCCCCGCTTGTGCTTCGGCTTGCCCGCGAGCGTTTGCAGCACAATCTGTGAATCGTAGAACTTACGGAAGTGTTCGTCCGCGTAGTCCGAGCGAATGAAATCACTCGTACCCTCTCGAATCGGCGCTGATGGGGTAAGCAAAATGAACTTATTGAACCCGTAGCGAGCGTGAAGTTCGTACATGGTGCGGGTAAACACATAGGTCTTGCCCGTACCAGTTTCCATGCGCACGTCTAGCCCGAGGTAGTTCTTCGCGCTGGACATGCGCTTCTCGGGAGGAATCATGGGTAAGTCGATAACGCGCCCACCTTGTATGTCCTCGATGTTCTCCTGAATCGTCGGGAGCATGTCCGAGGTGATCTCGGGGTTGACGGCTGATCTCGCACCGAAGTCCACTCCCTCAAACACGGTCGTGACCGCTTGCACCGCTAGGCGCTGATGCTCTAATTCCTGGAGCCTGACTTTCATTGCCCTACCACCGCGCTTCCGCGTGAATCTTGCCAGTAGAGACCTGGTTGAGCGCCTGCTTCAACTCCGTGAGCACTACGAATGACAGTGCCGTATTGAAGTATGCGAGGTGGTTAATATGAAGTTGGTCGGACTCAATTAAACGGATGAGCGCAATTACGTCCTTGGGGGTGAACCCGCCATCGATGATGTAGGCGGATGAGCCAACCACGTCGAGCGTGTAGCCGTCGAGCTCAACTTGTTTGACCTCTGGGGTGAGTCCGTAACCGTCGTGAACCGCCCAGGTTGTGAGCATGACCGTTTTCGCGGGCGCGTTATCGAAATTCAAGCGCTCTAATGGATCAATATTGAACAATCCCTCGTCCGGATTGAAAGATTCCAGCCGGTCGATTTCATCCTGCTCTGGAGTGACTAGCGTGTAGTGCTTAAAGCCGTAGTCGATGCTCGCGCCGGTGTCTTGAGCGATCTTGTCCGCTGCGAGTTCGATGCGCTTGCGCCCGATCTCATCGATGGTAGAGAATCCTTGGGCGAGAGCATTGCGCCCAGTGTCATTTTTATCCGTGATCGGCTCCGCAATCTGGACAGTGATCATGCGCCGGTTCGCCCCGTCTCGGGCGTTAAGTGCCATGACCGCGTGTGCGGTAGACGATGAGCCAGAGAAGAAATCGAGAACGGTGTCTCCGTCCTTGGCAACAAACGAAAGCAACTGGGTAAGAAGGCTCACCGGCTTGGGGTTAGTAAAAACCTTCACGCCCCCGAACAATTCTCGAACCTCGTTCGCCCCCGTGCGACTATCCAGATTAATCACGCTCGGGAGTTTCACCGCGTACTCGTGCGCGTAGACCTTTAATTCCACGATCTTGTTCTCATCTGCGCCGAAGATGATCTTCTCCTGGTCTAGGAGTTCGCGCATGGTCGATTCGGGGAAGCGGTAACCCATCATGGGCTGCGTTGTGGGCTTGCCCGTTTCAGGGTGAATCACGTCGTAGCGGTATCCCTCTTTACCGGGGTTGTGAACGGAACGACTGCCCTGGTAGATGCCTTCCTGGTCGATGTATTTGTAATTATCGAGTTCACCCATTTCCTGGCGGTGCGCTCGCAACCATGCCGAATACTCAGCCTGAAGACGGTCAGTTTCCCCGTACTTCTCGATGAGTTCCTCACCCTTGGCAACGAGCATGTCTTTAATTGCACTTTCGGGTGAGCGCCAAACCTCTTCGACCACGCGCTCATCCTTGGCGAACACGACAATGTACTCATGCTCTTCAGCGACTCGGGAGGGGTTGTTATCTGTGGCATTTTTCCAAACAATCGTTCCCAGCCGGTTCTGTTCTCCGAACACGTCACTATCGAGCAGCAGTTGCAGGTTGCTGAGTTCGTTTCCATCGATGGAGATGAAAATAACCCCGTCATTGCTTAAGAGGTTTCGAGCGAGCACAAGACGGGGAAGCATGAACGTCAGCCACGCCGAGTGAGAAGCCTTGCCGTGCAGGTCAAGAATGTGCAGCGCTTCTTCGCGGGAAACCCCGATGAGTTCTTCCAAGTCTTTAGGCGTGAAATCGAACGAATCTACGTAGGCGAAATCGTCCTTGCCGGTATTGTAGGGAGGATCGATGTAAATGCACTTCACCTTCCCCCTATACGACTTCGCCAGGTGCTTGAGAGCATCCAGGTTATCGCCGGTGATGTAAATATTCTCGCTATCAGCATTGCGCTCATCGTTGTTGTGCTCTTCATCGGGAACGAGCACAGTTTCCGTTTCTAGAGAAGCCAAAAGACGCGCGTATGACTTGCCGAGGAAGTTGAGTTCATACGACTCGCGAGAAAGTTCCACCTGCTCTTCTTGAAGCATGTTCTGAAACTTCTCCATCTTGAAGTTTCCATCTTCATCGAAGTAGTGGGGCAACGCTTCCATGAGAACATCAATCTCGAAGTCCTTAGGCGTTGCATCTTCATTGTGCTGTTGCGCATCTCTGATCATGAATTGTCCTTAATTCCGCTGATGTGATTTATGCCTTCGATTCTTTCATAGTTTGCACTGCCAGTTTCCGAAGTCTGACGAATCGTGTTCAGGGCAGGTCAGAGTGTGTTTCAAACTGGCGCGCACCGAAGTGGATTATGAGCGGGAGCGGGAGAAGTACCACACCTACTATGTCGAACACATGTTCTTGACAATTCGTGCAAAACGGCACTACCGTACCAAGCGGTCTATTTGCAGAAGGAGAACATGTGGACAAGCCGAAAAAGAAGCGCCCCTCGATAGACGAACTCATCCCAATAGCGACGATCGACACTGATGACGGGATTGACTACGACTGGATCTGTGATCTGATCAACGAACTGCGTGTAGGCGCAGGGTTAGAGCCACTTTCACACGAGGAACTCAATGCCGATCCGAGCGGGGATTAATCCCACCAGCGCGAGTGGGAACAACTTCTACTTGCGCCCTGATTCGCCCACACTTGCTATGTAGGTTCGTCTTGATTGAACGCGACCTTCTCCCATGGAAACGCCCGCGCCCTCCCATCCAAAGCGCGATACTTCCACACCCCAAAACAGCGCCATGAAGTACCCTCACTTACTACGTGAAAACAACACCTACTAAGTGATAAAAATGCCCCTTGACATGCACAAACACCCTGCACTATGGTTCTGAAACCGTTGGCACAACCCAGTGCTAACAACCCAAGTCAAAGGAGAACCATTTGGGAGAAATTTTATCTGATGCAGTAATGCAAGTGATGACCCCAACAGTGCAGTGGTATGACAAGGAAGCACTCGCACATATAAGCAAATATGCCGATGACTACACCGGCGAGATCATCGACCGTCACGGCACAATCCATCGTGGGTGTATTGGGCTGATCCACTACATCCCGGAGGAAGCCTACGAGCGCCCGTGGTGGCGTGAAACGGACTACCCACTGAAAGGCTGCATTAACCGCCTAGTGGATTCTGGGTGGATCAAGCGTATGGACGGTGAAGAACTTGATGGAGCGCTACTTCTCAACACATCGCGCCTGGTGCGCTTGATGGACATTGCAGAAACAGAAATGGCGCAAAACCAGCACGTTATCAACTACGAGTACCTTCCTGATGGCACTGTGGTGGAACCGCCATGTGAGGATTTCTCAGACCCGTTATTTCTACCTTTCATTCGATGGGCGGATAGCGAGTTTGCAGACGATTTCGCGCACACCTTGGCTGATGACGTGACCGAAGCAACCGCGCGCTTGCTCGACGCACACACCGAGATTGAGCGAGATCATTCATGGCAAGAATCGAATCCTGATCGCTGGACTCGTGCCATTTTGGATTGGAAGGATCACTACCTCGAAGACGGCACCTTCCGTATCCCTGAGCAGTGGAAGGTGAACGCTCATGATTGCTAATCCGAACCCGAACATTTCTGCTGGGATGATGCGCGCGGAGATTGATTTTTGGCGCGATGATAACAACACACCGGAGTTTTTGGTACTTATCGAACCGCGCGATAACCCGCTGATCACGCTGCTACAAGTAGCGAAACTGCACACGGTGAAACCGTGGCAGGGAGTGGACGTGACCGTGGGGGACGTGCCGGACGAGTCGCAAACCTTCATGGCGTTTACCTATACGGGAAGCCGTGATTCGTTTTGGGATGGGCTGATGCGCTTGACTGAAGCGGTGATCATGGCTGCGATGGAGATTGACGATGATCGCCTGCCTGGACAGCGCGCGTATGCGCGAATGTTGCGTGAGTTCGAATTACCGCCGCTTGATCTGTTGCCAGAAATCGTGATTGATGATGATGGTGAAGTCTGCGGAGATCCCGCATGGAAGGAAATGATGTAGCGGTTGAGCGTGTGTGGGGGGCGCTCGTGTCATGGAAAATCACATAGAAAGCGTGTGTGATTTAACGCCGATTTGCCGGGTTAGAAATTGCAGGGTGAATAAGTTTGTCCAGAGGGTAGGTTTCGTCCCGCGAGCGGGGCGTGTAGCGGGTGATTTGGGCGCGTGGTGCATGCATGGACGAGCAAATCCGCGCGGGGAGGAAGGGGTTTTGGGTTGAAGGGAAATTTAGTGAACTACATAGTTGCGTGCAAGCAGCGTGAACAGTGCGTGACATTTTCCATAAACAGAAGTTGATTACCTGGATCAGGAAAGAAGTGGTGCAGAAGACTTCGGTGTTGCACAATCAACCTTTGTGATTTGTTCTTCGAAAAGATGAGCACGCAAGTGCTCTCCAATTTCGGAGAAATTGGAATGGGACAAACTTTTCGATTTTGATTCGCTTCTTCAACCCTTCTTCAAAACTCTTTTTGCAAAAATTTTCCAGGGTTATAAAGAGGGGTATTGGTAAAGAGTGTTGAAGAGGGGTTATGAATAGGGTTTCATAACAATAGTTTTAATAACCTGTATTAATACAGGGTATTAATACAGGGTTGTGTCACATTTTGTTACGGTGACCGTCACATTTTGTTACGCCGACCGTCACATTTTGTTACGCCGACCGTCACATTTTGTTACGGTGACCGTCACATATTGTTACGGTGACCGTCACATATTGTTACGGTGACCGTGCTGATTTACCGCAGTGATCGTGGTGGTTTGTCGCGCTTCTGTGAGTTGACCGCCCCAATATAACTCTCGTCAGGTGTTATTCCCCATAGCAGCGCAGTTCTATCAAGTCTTCGCGCCTATATCACGCCATCCCTTATCAGTTGTTTCTACATATTGCAAATAATTATGCTATACTGAGAATAATATTCTAATAAAGTAAGGATAAATTAATATGGACAATACACAAGCGGACCCTCCTCGACGTGGAGAGTGGGCGACTGTCGGGGAATTATGTGAAATTTACAACGTCAGTAGATCTACCGTTCATCGCTGGATAAAGGGCACGGATACAGTGCGCTACTTCCTTAAAGCGAACACATTTAGGGTAAATCGTGAAGACTTCGACGCTCTGGTTCAAGGGTTTGTGGAAGAAACAATGAACAGAAACCAGAAGGGTTGAAGTCACTATGGGATACGGACTCAAGAGAAAATTCGAGATAATTGATTGGTATACCGACTTAGCGGGTGATGCGTCCCGCATTCTGCGAGATCTCATGGACGGCTTCGATGACGATACCTGGGATGCTTGGGATTATAAACGAAATAGGCAGAATTACATTGGCGCACACGTATGGGTTAGTAAGTCCAAAGTTGCCAGCAGAATTAGGAAGGGACGTTCCTCTGTTTCTCGCTCATTTAAAGAGATGGAGAATAAGGGTTGGATCACTCAAGCGCATAATGTGAAAGCGCTTGAGAATAACAGGACGTATGTCGCTAACGCACCAACGATCAGTGGTGAACCGCCCAAGCATTATGTTTTCAACATTTCCAAAATGTGTCGCGTGCTCAACGTTGTGGCGACGGTGGAACATTTCGGACTGAAGTTTGATAGTGATGATGCGGATGTGCTGCTTGAATGCGCCTGGACCGACTACCCAGACGATTACGAGAATCCAACGTATCGAAGTGTTGAGGGTTTTGAGGATCTGGTCATCCTCAATTACGAGGATCTGATCAAGTACGGTCCGCCTGATCGGTGGGAAGACTTGCAATTTGCAAAAAAGAAAGCGCCGGGGAGGGCGCTTCTGCGAAAGTCGATACTGGTATAGAAGGGGTTTCAAGCCCTCCCAACGAACTTTCATCTATAGATGTTATCACATCTGATGATGAATTCGCAAAAATAAACGATGACCTGTTTCCTTACACAGTTTCGATCAGCCAAGAAGATGGCGATTATCCGATTGACTTCCTCTCCGAACACATTAATGAACAAGGACAGTTAGATATCGACCTTGTTGGAGTTACCGATGAAATAAAAGAAGAATTTTATGACCTAAGCGTCGGTGCAGTTGGGCGAGTAAGAAACTTCAACAACGCCAATAGCGAAGTGTTACTTGCAATGCGTCAATATCTTGACAAACAACGTGAATAGAACGCGGTCTGTTATGTATCCCTACCGCTGGGGTGAAAGCGGAACAACCTACTACTGGATTAAAGGAATTAGAAATGAAAAACAATCACAACGATAAAGACAATGTAGATCTACAAAACGAACTGGCGAAGGTGCTCCCCGCCACGTTTGAATACTTGGGAACCAATAGTGAACGCATCCCTGTTCAACTGGGTCTAGAGCACATCAATATTCAAGGACATCTCGATTGGACACTTACAGATATCCCGGACCTTACTACGTATCTGTTAATGCGTACTGATGCAGGCTTTAATAGCGCAATCGCTGATCTTGACGAGCGTTACAGCGAGGAATTTCGTTTGTGGGCGAATGCGCAAATTGAGCAACGTGCGCGTGCTCGTGGAGTTCCCGAGCGCTCTATTTGGGATTGCCACCAACGCACTGTGCTTATTAATCAGATGAACTACCAGGTAATAGATGTACTTGGACCGCCGACCAAGGGTGATGTTGTAGCACTGATGGAACTTATGAGCCTGTTGCGAGATGATGAGTATTTAAAAGAGCGCCCGCATGACCCGTTTATTTTCCTAACCACGGATACCGCTACACGTTTTGGTACTCCCGAGGAACTGAATTCCACACTCGAAAAACTCGATGTCGATGGTTGGGCGTTTCCGTTAGAAGATGAGTTCGCAGATGAATTCTTTCTTGATCCTGACCAGTTCCCAGGGCTTGAAAACTTCGATATCAAACTGATCTTCAACCTTGCGCAATACCACCGCGTTGCAGACGTGAAGTACACGATGAAGTGGCACAATCTTTATCCCGGACACGTCATTATGCAGGCGCTTTTGGGCGCTTCAGTGCATCCATTCGACAGTGACCGGGAATACTCTCTCGATATGAACAACTGGGGGACGTATAAGCCAAAACTGATTGATATCGAGAAAGTCCGGACGATGGACTATATCCACGATTGGGATGAGATAACCCTTCTAGAAGAGGACGTTGAGGGCAACTATCTCAAGTTTGTTCATGAGAGAAAACGCACGCTAGATGAGGTGTTGCCGTTTTGTCCTACATATATGACCTTTGATGAAGAAGGCGAGGAGGTCATTGAGCAAGCATCGTTTGGTTTTGATCAAATCTCTGATGATGGGCAGATGGAAATTTCGCTGCTTGATGACTCATGTGACACATTTATGTGTTGGCAGGAAGGCTCAGGAGTATTAAATGAACTCGCGCGGTTTAATGACATGTGGCGCGAAGAACTTCAGGAGTTTGCGCGCGAGCGAAAAACTAGCACAGGACATGACTGTTGATCGTAAGACAAGTGATTAGGATACGGTTTTAATCGACTGATCTTGTTCTCGCGTTGTAGCCCCGCCTTGGTGGTGGGGCTTTTTGCGCCTGCTCCCAGCATTTTCGCGTGTGTCATATTGACTCACGCGCCACTGAACACACTCCGCGCCTACCAAATCGCATCACTCTCAAACCACTTCAACTCGCGCCCGAAGACACAAACGCGCACGAAAAGATTTTTCAAGAAATTTTTCTCCCTGCTCACACGCTGTTTTCCTACGTTCTCGCGCACTTGCAAAACGCAATAATGCGATATCGCCAGTTTCACGCTCCGGCGCTCGCTGGTTGATTAATACCACCTCACCACCAACCCCGTCCTGCACCAACGCACACTTGCGAACCGAAACAGACGTGTAATTAATCGTCTACCTGCACCTACTAGGTAATTGCGCTTTATATTTATTAACACCTACTAGGTAGTCACACCCGTGCCACCTCGAACGATCCACCAGTGCGCACCAACAAGCACGATCCGCACATTTCGACGTATCTAAATCCTTTGTCCTGCGGTTGAGTTGTTCATGTCACCGCAACGACACACAAACTTCTTGACAGTCGAGAAGTGTTGCGGACCGACGAACAAGTAAAGGAAATGTGTACTGATGAAAACGACTACAACTCACAACCGCTCCCAGCACCAACGAGCAGCGAAGAAACCACCTGTGTTTCCCGTGCAGGTAAAAATCCAGCACCCGGAAAAGCGCATCATTCGCGGTAACCCGAAATCCACCCACAATCCTGATCACCCGATTGTGGTCCTAGAAGATGACCCAATCTCGCTCATCGAGCAGGTATGCGAACTCGTTCCTCCTATGCCAACAGGGAAGAAGGGACTGATCTATACCGATTGGACCACCAACGTTCACCCAACAGAACTTCTTTTTAAGATCGGGAAAGATGCCGAATCGGGAAACACCTCGCTCAACAGTCCTGTGATCTACTCGGGATCGCCTTCGATGCAATACAACGGCGGGATCTTCCTCTATCACGACGGAACACTAGATGACATTTGGCATCAATTGGCTTATGCGCTGCACTCGATTGCAGGTGGTGGGTTTATCGTTCTGCCGGATGCATCTGGGTTTGCGAAGTTTTGCATGATCGCGGTGATGAACGGGTGGGAGAACTTCTTACCCGGTGAGTCATTTGCTGACTTGGCTGCTCGCTTAGACGAAGAGGAGGGGCGCGAGTCTGAAGGTGTATCTCAAAATGACTTACGCCCCATACCTGCGCCAATCCCACCCGCGCCACATGCCACTACCGGCTAAAACGCTTCCGGTATTCCTCCCAGCGCTTCCGGTCACGCTCTTGCAAGCGCTTGTGCTCATGCTCGCGCCAGAACTCCGGCGCGTCCTTATACGGGCGCGCCTTCTCCGGTGCCCATAACGGGCGCGACATAGCGACCTCTAACCGGGCAATAGTTTCACTATCCGCCCATCTCCTGGCACGAATCATGTCCATGATCACCGGAAGATCCACGCCGACCATTTCAGCGAATCGCTTGTAGGTAGGCGGGGTAATCCGCCCGCGCTCCATCTGGACATGGATCTCCCGATCCAGGTTGCGCGCAAGGGTGATCAGTTTCCAGTCCAGCGGGGACGGGGAGAACTGTTCTTCCAATTCCTCATCAGTCAACTGCATCCAGTTCGGATGACGTTTTCCGAACGGCATCCGCTTTTTACGTCCGGGGCTACCCGGTTCTACCTCACTCATCAGGAGGTGATCTCCACACAACAACTATCCATAAAGAAAGGCTTATCTATGCTCAACATCAAACCGTGGCTCGCTGATCTTCTCGGCGTGCTGCCCCCACAAACGAAAACCGCTGGTGTGTTCAAGTCGCGCCAGAAGTTCCCCATTAATCCAGCGCTCACCCCGGATGACGCGCCCAATGGATGCGTGAGAAATCCCGGAACTGCGGGCGAAATCGTGCATGGAATTAATCACTCCCGCCCGTTCCAGCGTTTCCAGCATGCACTCTATATTCCTTGCGACCTCAACGGCGCGAGCAAGCACGGGGTCATCAACTTCGACCTGGCTAAATCGCGTCCCCTGATTACACCCCGCGAGATCGCGGGGACGAGTGGTTGGAGCGCGTCCGGACATGCCCACCAGTCTACGGGGGTGGCAGCATGAGCACGCAATACACACTCGATGACGCGCGCAACCAGGTAGGCGCTTATGTCCCGTCCCCCACTACGGTCTCTCCTGACGATTGGGAGCAATTACGCCCCACGGTCACGCAAATGGTCATAGACGTGTTCTCCTACGCCGACAAGAACCCTCACACGGTGAAACTCACGCGCGATAACGTGACGAACTTCCTCACTGTGCTCACTGGACACACCGCGCGCATCCTTGCAGAACACGGCAGTCTTGACGATGTTGACTTATTCGATCCGGAAACCATTGCATGGAGCGTGAATCAACTACATCTCAAGCAAGCGACGAAAGAAGAACGAAAACGACACCTCACCACTATTGGCAACGTCCTTACCGCTATCGGAACACGTACCTGGAAAACGAACGCTCGTCACGCTGATGAGCAGTACAAGCCGTACTCACCCGATGAAGTATCCGAGATAATCCGTTCGCTCGATGCACAATCAACGCCCTTAAAGCGCGAGTGCGTGCGCGTGGCGGTCACACTTGGACTTGCAGGTGTGACAACCGATGAAATCATTCTTATTCGCGCTCGTGATGTGCATGACGGTTTTATCGTGTCCGTTGACGTGAACGGGCGAACACACGCGATTGCCCCGTCACTGTCTGATCGTTTTCTTCAGATCGTCCACGAACGTGAACCCGATGAGTTTGTGTTCTGCCCCTCTCGCAAGCGAGATCCACAAGCGGTGTCCGAATACATGTACCGATTCAAACGTGGACCGAATCTTCCGCCAGTCAACGTGCGAAGACTCGTCGCGACATGGCGTGTCAACCTAATCAAGAGCGGGATTTCATATGAAGCGTTCCATGCTCTTACAGGCAAGTCCATGCACATCTACCAGCGCACCCGTGCGATTGCACCACTTGATACAGGCGCTCTCGTGGAGTTTGCAGCGATTGCAACGGATTTAACGCTAACCGGAAGAAACGTGGTGTCCGACTCTCGTGTGCATCGTCCGGAAGAGCCAAGTACCAAAAAGTGTCAACCTACGGAGTTGACAATAATCGAGGGAGGGCGCAATTAATGCTCCTGACCTTGACATATCCCATTGTGGCATGGCAGACTCTAGTAAGTTTCGTTCCATTTGGAACGTGTTTTGCGCTAAAGGAGTCCTTCACACTGTCCGAGTTGTTATCCGCATCCGTTTACATGAGCACTTACCAGCCAACCGTGCTCGACATGCATGATTGGCAACAGGTTCGCACCTTCGTGTCTGAGTGTGTCGTGTCCACCTACCCCGAAGCATCCGGCGATACGTTACGCAAGATTGCACTCGGGGTTGCACGACTTGCAATTGACGCACTTCACCACGGCTACGATCTCGTACCCGAGCAGGTGTTTGACGCGGACTTCATAGCCTTTCACGTTTCGAATTTGAATCTTTCCACGCATACGTTGTCCTCGTTGGAGTCTAAGTTGGAAAAGGTTGGGCGCACAGTCTCGATGACGTGGAACGGGAGAGATGATAAAGTCTCCTACCCCACCAGCCTTGCCAACGAGCCTTATGACGATAACGAGGTCGCTTACTTGGACCAGTGGGCGAGCGCGTTAGCGACGGATCGCGCTCGCGAAAACGCTCACGTTCTGCTTGCGCTTGGACTGGGCGCGGGACTGCGTAACTGTGAGGTCGATTCGCTCACGGTTAAGGACGTGGAGATTACTCGCGCGGGTGTAGTGGTGTATCCACACGGCTATCGCGGGGCGGGGAAACGTTATGTTCCCGTGTTGGCTGATTACGCTGACACGCTCTGTGATGCGATAGCAGGACGCGCGCAGGATGAGTTTGTCTTTCTGCCGGGAGATCGTGTTACTGGGCGCTCGTGCGCGTCTGATTTCGTGCGACGGGTGCGCTTAGCGCACGTTCCGGTCACGTTATCGAGAATGCGTACCACCTGGATTGTGCGATTGATGAAAGCGCATATTCCGGAAGCAGCGATTTGTGAAGCGTCAGGTTTGCGCGATCTTCAGCATTACGTGAAGTATCGCGAGCGTGTAGGGGCGGTAAGTGCGCGAGCCTTTGAAAATCAGATCCGCTACGCGGGTACGGACACGCTCCCAGCATTGCGTGTGATCTAGGCGAGTGTAGGGGGTGTGATTCATTTTGACTCACACCACCCCCTCCCCCACCCGGCACACTCCCTTACCTAACCACAACTTCATTATCGAACATACCAACGAATTAATACCAAGAAAGGAGGTGTCCACGAGATGCCACAACCTCAACCGATTACGATCTACTCATCCACGATCCATGTCAGCCAGATTCAGGCGGTGGCACAAGTCGTGGACACTTCCGGCGCGGTCGAAATGATCACTGCATGGGTAGACGAATCCCGCGCAGACAAACACCCAGGTGGCGCGAAACCATACATTTCCATCCGCACGGCACTGATGATCATGCTCGCGCTCGGCGTGGAAGCGTCCCCGCTACTAATCACCGAAGGCTCGCGTCTGATTTGCGGGCGCTTGTCCGAACAAGCATGGGAAGAAATTGGGCTCGCCCCGAAAGACTTCAAAAAATACGACCGTTTCACCGAAGATGAGCGACGTGTCTGGTATCACCGTTTGCGCCGAACGCTGGAAACGATATTTTCCGTCGTTGACCCCTACCCGGAAACTTCCAACTACAAGCGCAAGGATAAGGATGAGTACGAGCGATTAAAGAAATCTCGCAACAAAGCCTTAGTGATTACGCGCAAAAAGCGTGCGCACGTTCTTATGAATGCGCTCATTGAAGCAAGCCGTGCCACGTTTGGGCAAGATCGATTGTCCGAGTGGAAGGGCGACGTGTGTGTTGATGGAACGTCCACGGTGATTTCTCGCAAGGGCAACACGAAACATTCCACCCGTACCGCTGCTGACGCTGACGCGGGCTGGTACGTGCGCGAGGGTGATCACAAATCGGACGGTTACGATGACAAGCGCAACGTGTTTTGGGGCTATGAGTCCACACTAGTGTCCATGTTTGGCTCCGGCTTCGGTAGCACGTACCCGGCGCTGATCGCTGGTATTGGTTTTGACCGTGGACCTGACCCCTGTTTGGTAGACACCTGATATCCAGCCCGGTTGGGCTGGGAAGAAAGGTAATCTACCACCATGCCTAGGTACTCCGAACAGTTCAAACGTGATGCTGTGGCCCTCTACGAAAACAATGAGGACCTCTCACTTCACGCGGCTTCAGCAGAGCTTGGAGTCAATCGATCCTCACTTTATTCCTGGCTTAAGCAGTACGGCACCGGCAAACGCGCCCGCACGAAGACCCTGCGTGACAACGCCCAGGCGACGACTGATTCTGAACGGATCCGCCAGCTAGAAAAAGAAGTCTCTAAGCTTCGTGAAGAACGTGACATCCTGCGTAAGGCCGCGAAGTATTTTGCCGAAGAGACACGCTGGTAATCCGCTTCCAGTTTGTCTATGACCACCGAACCGAATACTCGGTCAAGCGGATGTGCCACGTGTTAAAGCTCAATCGCTCCTCGTTCTACAAATGGGTCAACACCCGCGAAAAACGCAGGTTAAAGACGTGTTCCGATGCCCTTCTTGGTGCGAGAATCAAGACCATCTTCGATGATGAGCACGGGCTTTATGGTGCTAAACGCATCGCTGCAAGCCTCAACGACGATACGGACTTTCCTCCGATCAATCACAAGAAGGTCGCACGCATCATGAAATCCATGGGGCTGAAAGGCTTTAGTAAACGGCGTCGGTGCATCACCACCAGGCGCAAGCCTGGCCATCGAGTCATGCCAGATTTAGTAGGCCGCAAATTCACAGCTGACAGGCCGAACCACGTCTATGTAGGCGACATTACGTACCTGCCGTGTAAGGGCGGCAAGAACATGTACCTGGCCACGGTCATCGACGTCTACTCGCGCAAACTCGTCGGCCATGCACTAGCCGATCACATGCGGGTATCGCTGGTTATCGAAGCTTTATCTCATGCCAGAAAAGTCCGCGGAAGCCTTAAAGGGGCAATTTTCCATTCCGATCATGGCAGTGTGTACACCTCACAAGCATTTAGAGAGCACTGCGCTGTACTTGGTGTTCGCCAATCCATGGGAGCAGTGGGTACAAGTGCCGATAATGCCCTGGCAGAATCGTTTAACGCCAGTCTCAAGCGTGAAGTTCTGCGTGATCGGAAAGTGTTTGACAATCCCATCATCTGCCGCCAAGAAGTCTTCCGATGGTGCATGCGCTACAACACGCGCAGACGGCACTCCTGGTGCAATCTTCTAGCCCCCGATGCCTTCGAAGCACTCACATCAGCTACACTGACTCAAGCAGCATAGCTAACCCCCGACGTGTCTACTTTCCGGGGGTCAGGCCCCGTCCTGGCAAGCGCATTTCCGAAAAAGCGCTTTGGGCGATGGATAACGTGATTAAGGCGAATACCCCGTCCGGTCACTTCGTTGGCGACCGCGCATATTTCCCGAACGCTGCACCTCAGAACTTGCAAATTCCGCTTCGCCAGCATGGATACAAACTCGTGGGCGATTACAAGCGTCGAAATCAGCAGTATTACGGCATCCAGGGAACGCACGCAGGTGCGGTGTTGCTTGATGGTGTCTGGTTTTGTCCGTCCATAAGTGCGAAAGAGCATTATGTTAACGCGCGGGAAAAGCGCGACAACGGGGAAATTACCGAAGAGGAATACACCGCAATTGTCGAAGATCGCAAGCAGTATGCACTTGCGTCCAAGGGGATTGATAAATCGACCGGCAACCAGCGTTTTGCATGCCCTGCGAAGGGGAAATGCCCGTCGGTGTCGTGTTCGTTGGCGAAGAAGATCCCATCGAAGCAAAAAGATGTGCGCAAGAACCCGAAGGCGTTGTTGCCGATCCAGCCTGTCCATCAGCCGACGAACCCCGGACAGATTTGTACTCAGGGGACGATCACGATCCCGTTGGAGTGGGAGCAGAAAACTTCTTCCGATAAGCGTTCAGGTTCGCGCGGGGTGAAGGCGAACACGGGCGCGGGCGCGGGCGTGGCTTCTGGTGAAGATGAATCACTGGCTGGCGCGTTCGACACGGTTGAGGATGTGCTCGCACACTTAAAGAAGGTGGACGCTGAGCAGAAAGCACACAGCGCTACGAATACGCCTGGCGATGATGCAGGTACTAGTGAAGGTTCAACTCCCCGCCGTCCGCGTTTGAAGACTCGTGCGCGCAAGGTCACGGTTGGCGAGGACGGCACCGGGAGCGGTGTAATCCACATTGGCACGGGAGCGTCGAAGGTGGGAACGTTCGCGAAGTTGGAACAGCAGGGACCACATCATGGCTCAAAGGCGTGGCATGGGTTGTATGGCACTGGGCGAAACATCATTGAGACTCGTAACTCCATGCTGAAAAATCATGGTGGTTCTGGCGTGGGACTGGGCGCGTCCACTACTCGTTTGTTGCGTGGTTGGGTGAAACAGTTTTTTCTTTTGACTGTTGGCGCGGTGAGTGTGAACATACGCTTGATTCAGTCATGGTTGCGTGGTGAGGGTGATCCAGCGAAGAAGCCAACTGGGCGCGGTCCCGGACAACCGCCGAAGCAGCGTGTGAAACCGTCGCCGTTGGCGGATGTGGCGACTGGTAACGATCCGCCGATGGTCGCGTAGGCGTTGGGTGTGGGAACCCGGCGCGGGGGACCTGACCCCTTTTTGGTGGACACCTGATCTCCAGCCCGGTTGGGTTGGAAAGAAAGGTAATCTACCACCATGTCCAGGTACTCCGAACAGTTCAAACGCGATGCTGTGGCCCTCTATGAAA
>NZ_CAHJXS010000016.1:0-17526 GCF_903645345.1 Corynebacterium sp. Marseille-Q2823
CGCCCGCACCGTGCACCGCGGAATGCACCCAATAGCCAATCCAGCATTCGCTGACCCCTCCATGCTGGATATTGCCTAAGGTCAATTGCCCACGGAATGGCCATCAACCTCAATGACTAGCGGCACCACTGTCCCGGCCCGGGCCGAGTCACGCAGAAACATTAGGTGATTCCACCAAGCCGACTGGGAGTGCGCCGCATCCCACTCCGTCGGCCGCGCCGGCTCCCCCGGTTTGAGGAAATCCCTATCCTCGATGCGCTGCCGTCGCCACGCCGCACCGTCCCTCCGCAACAGGGGGCGTAAACGTAGCGTCGCCCCGCGCGGGAAGACACGAGACTCCCGCAGCCGTACCGCGGGTGTAGCTTCTGGCCAGCCCGGATGATCGGGGTTGACCCCAACGGTGGCGGGGGTAGAAAAGCGCCCCGCGGCGGTACCAAAAGGATCAAGCATGACGTGTGTGCCCGCGACTAGCGGCGCTGGGTCAGGAACAGGACGTCCACCACGTCCCCGGGACGGATCTCTGTCACTTCCTCCGGAATGCGGATCATCGCGTTCGCTTCCGAGAGCCCTGCGAGCAGGTGCGCCGGCGCACCCGCCGCACCGCCCAGTCCTTCCACCAGATAGTCGGAGGTTTCGGCATCCCGCATGAGCCGGGCGCGGATGTATCCGCGGCGTCCCGGGCGGGATTCCATGTGGTTGAGCACACGTGCGCGCACCACGCGGCGTTGGCCGCTGCGCTTGCCCAGGGAGAGACGGATCAGCGGGCGCACAAAGACCTCAAAGATAACCAGCGCGGACACCGGGTTCGAGGGCAACAGGAAGGTCGGGATGCGCTCCTCCCCCAACAGACCGAAGCCCTGGACCGATCCTGGGTGCATGGCTACGCGAGAGGTATCCACATCTCCCAACTCATCAAGGACCTCGCGGATTTCTTCCGAACCCGCGCCACCCACGGCACCGGAGATCACCAGCACCTCGCTGCGCGCCAGGTAAGTCTCCAGGGCCTCCCGCACGCGACGCGGCCCGCCGGCGGCGATGCCGACGCGGTGCCCGCCCGCGCCGGCCCCCTCCGCGGCCGCTGCAGGCGAATAAGAGTTCACGTCGAAGCCTTGACCCAGGCCGGGCTCGCGGTCGACGTCGACAAGCTCCTTGCCAAAGGACACGATGGTCACGCGCGGGCGGGGGTACGCCAGCACCTTCGAACGCCCCACCGCCGCAAGCAGGCCAATCTGCGCTGGGCCCAAGATGGTGCCGGAGGACACGGCAACATCCCCGGGCTGAATGTCATCACCCACGCGGCGCACGAAGTCCCCCGATCGCACCGGGCGATGCGAGGTCACGCGCTTGCGGCCGCGGTCGGTCCACTCGAGGGGAAGGACGGCGTCGGCAAGCGTCGGCAAAGGCGCGCCCGTGTACACGCGCACCGCTTGCTTGGGCTGCAAACGCAAAGGCTGGCGCGACCCTGCGGGAACCTCCCCCACCACAGGCAGGGAACGCTCAATCTCCGTCTCCGTGGCGGGTGCATCCGCATCCTCAACGTCGTGGCGGGAGCGTGCCTTGAGGGCTTTTTCTCCCCCAACGTCCACGGCGCGCACGGCATAGCCATCAATGGCTGCTTGCGGAAACCCCGGGAGCGGCTGGTTTGCCTGCACCTCCTCCGCGCACTTGAGACCTAGGGCATTCGCGATGGCGATGCGTACCGGCTCGGGAGTCATCGCTGCATCAAGAATGAACGCCATCTGGTCATCGACCGAACGCATGTACCGCCTGCCTTTACTCTGGGGTATGTGGGGCCTAAAGGGATGGAAGTTACTGGAGTAGAGCTTAGCGCGCTAGGCGTGCGAAGGCTTAGCCCTTCAGCCCCTTTTCTTCTTCGTAGTCCTCCACAATCTTCTTGATCGCCTTGTAGAGTGCAGGACCGTACTTCTCATCACGCAGACCAAAGTCAACGTTGGCCGGGATGTACCCACCCGGGTTGCCCAGGTCATGGCGCTTACCCTGGTGGACTACGACGTGAACGGGGTGGCCTTCCTTGATAAGGAGCTCGATGGCATCGGTCAGCTGCAGCTCCCCGCCCTTTCCTGGCTTAATACGGCGAAGGGCATCAAAAATCTTCCTGTCGAGCAAGTAGCGCCCAGTGGCCACGAGGTTCGAAGGCGCATCTTCCGGATCCGGCTTCTCCACCATGCCCACGACCTTCTTCACGCCCGGCGCGTTGGTGTCCTCAACGTCGAAGACGCCGTAGTTGTAGGTCTCCTCGCGCGATACCTCGAAGGCGCACAGCACGCTGCCGCCCAGGGCGGCGCGAACCCGGGCCATCTCGCCCATGACGGTGGCCGGCAGGACAATGTCATCCGGCAGCATGACGGCGAAGAATTCTTCGTCATCCTCCAACACGGATTCCGCCAAGCCCACCGCGTGGCCCAGGCCCAGCGGCTTTTCCTGCTCCACGGAAATCGGGTGGATCAACTGAGCAGCACGCTTGACCTTGGCCACTTGCTCGTCTTTGCCGCGGGCGTCGAGGGTCTCGACGAGATCGGGGAACTCATCGAAGTGCCGCATCACTTCCTGCTTGTTCGGCGCGGTAATCACCGCGAGGCGCTGGGCGCCCACGGACGCGGCCTCTTCCGCAATGAGTTCAATACCCGGCGTATCAACGACGGGGAGCAGCTCCTTCGGTACGGTCTTGGTGGCGGGCAAGAAGCGGGTGCCCATGCCAGCAGCGGGGACAACGACCGTAGCGATCCCGGTGTGGGAATCCTCGTGTGCAATAGCCATAAGTTCCACTTTACAATGCGCCCTTCCCGCTCCCGTGCTGCGCTACGCCGTCCCGCTATGATTGACAACCATGACGACCTCCCCCAAGGACGCCTTAAGATCCTCACTCCTTAACGCGCGGCGCGAGCGCAGCGCCGAGCAGCGCGCTGATGACAACGCCGCGTGGTGCGCCGGTGTGGGTGAATTACTCACTCCTGCGATGCGTGTTGCCGCCTACCATCCCCTGGGCACAGAGCCGGGTGGCCCCGACTTCGTGGAGACCGTGTCCGCACTCTGCAAGGAGGTCTACCTTCCCATTTCAGGCAAAAACGGTGAGCTGTTGTGGACGCTGTATGGCGGGCCGGAGGCCATGCGCCCAGGGGCATTAGGGATTGCAGAGCCCGTCGGGCAGCGCCATAGCAGCGACATCCTGGCGCACCTCGACCTCATCTTGGCGCCCGCGATGGCGGTGAGCGAGTCAGGCATGCGCCTCGGAAAAGGCGCCGGTTACTACGACCGGGCGCTCACCCCGCTTCCCACTGGGAACCCGCCCGTCGTCGCTCTCGTCCACTCCAGCGAGGTCCGGGACGTCCCCTTCGAGGAACACGACCGTCCCGTCGATGGCATCCTCACCGAGCGCGGGATGCGCTGGCTTTAATCGGCCCCTTCTCAGAGTCCATGCCGCCGCCTGGGAACCGCGCGGGTCGGAGCGCAGTCTAAGAAGGTATGGACTTTCTTCACGTTCTGCGCACCCCCGGGCATCGCCGCAGCGTTCTTCTGCGCCGCGTAACGGCCGCAGTCTTGCTCGTGGCCGCGGCGGCCAGCGCGCTCGCTTCTACCCGCGAGCAGCCGCGCGTAGTGGTCATGGCCCGGGACGTCGCCGCCGGGGAGACGCTGGCGCTTGGCGATGTCTCCGTGGCCCGCGTCCCCTCCTCCGCTCTCCCCGCCACGGCGTTGGGGAGCAACCCGGAAGATGCGGTGGGGCGAGTTCTGGTGGCGGCGGCCAGCGCCGGCGAAATACTTACCACCACCCGGCTGCTCAGTTCGGACCTCATCGCAGACTTCGGGATGGAAGACGGCCACCTTATCCCGCTCACGCTCGCCGAGCCAGACGTTGCCCGCAACCTCCATCACGGCGATACGGTCAATATTGTCGGTGCCCTCGACGGTGGTGACGACGCTTCCCTCCCCGCCCGCGGCTCAACGATTGCCCGTGGCGCACGCGTCGTGTCGGTGGGTGCCGGCGGAGAGGATGCCCGCACGCACACACTCCTCGTTGCGCTACCAGCCGAAGCAGCCGAAGCTGTGGCAGCCGCGTCACTGGCACAACCGCTCACGGTAGTCATTGTGGGCGACCGCGCCCACAGTTAAGCTATGTTGTGAAGATCATCGCGTTTGCACTGGTAGGCCTCCATAAGATGTTGCCACGACACGCAAACTCTGCCTACTATAGGCACATCCACTCAGGCGCTTTATGCTCTTGCAGTCTCGCGACTGCCGCGCGACCCCGCGGCACCACCTGCAGGATGGCGCACAAGAGTGGCTTTCGCTATTCCAGTATTTCCACATGCTTCGTCTTACGTTGGCGCCCCTGCGCATCTAGGGCCTCTCTCAGAGAGCATTATGGCTCTATGCCTGCTTTTCTCCGACTTTTCTGAACAGCGTTCGGGCGCACAGTCCGGACTACACAGAGCAGACGCTTAAGACACAAGAAGCACCTACCCCCGTAGATAGGACAACCACCACCATGCTCAAGGGCTTTAAAGATTTCATCCTGCGCGGCAACGTCATCGAGTTGGCCGTAGCGGTCATCATCGGTGCCGCCTTCACCGCGATCGTCACCTCCATCACCGATCACATCATCCAGCCGCTGATTAACTCCCTCGGCTCCCCAGACTTTGGTGGCCTGGGCTTCGCAATTACCGATAACCCGGAGACCTTCCTGGACTTCGGTGCAGTCATCACCGCCCTTATCAACTTTCTCATCGTTGCCGCTGTCATCTACTTCGTCATCGTTGCTCCGATCAACGCCGTCACCGAGCACGCTAAGCGCCGCCAGGGCGTTGACCCGGAGGAGCCGGCTCCGACCACCGAGCAGCTGCTCGGCGAGATCCGCGACCTGCTCGCTGCTGAAAACGGTGGCACCACCACCAACAAGCCTGGCTCCAGCATCTAAGCCAGCAGCCCCAAGCCTAAAAATCCCGCAGAACCGGCATTTCGCCGAAGTTCTGCGGGATTTTCTTTTGCCTCCGCCCGCTGCTCACGCACTACTGCGTGGTGCCAAAATGCGGCGGCATGTTCTCGCGGTAGAAGGCCTCTCCCGTGGCCTCGTCCTCGCTGTCACCACCGGGGCCGCCTGCGTCCGCCTCAAAGCTCACGGTGCGCAGCTCATCGGCCCCTGCGGCGGAAGAAGAGCCAGCGGCCCCAGACATTGGCCCGTGAGGAACATCGAAGCTGCGATCGTAATTCTCGGCCGTCGAAGGACGCTTCGCGCGACGGCGCGCCCGCGGGGTACGCGGTGTGGAATCAGCCATTAGACGCTGGACTTCTGCAGCTGATCGACGAGGTGGTGCACCAAGGGGGTCAGCGTAGCCATGCCATCGCGTACCGCCGCGCGGGAAGATGCGACGTTGACAATCACCGTTGAACCAGACACTCCCGAAATGCCGCGGGATGTGCACGCATCCACCGCACCGCATGCTTGGCCGGAGGAGCGCAGGGCCTGGGCCACGCCAGGGACCATTTGGTCCAGCACCGCGCGAGTCGCCTCTGGGGTCTTATCGCGCGGGCCAACGCCCGTGCCGCCAATCGTGAGGACCAGGTCAACGCCCCCGACCACGCCGGTTTCAATCGCCTGCCGGATTTTGGACTTCTTGGAACGAACGATTACTGCGCCGTCGACGGTGAAATCAGCTTCAGCCAACAGTTCGCCCGCCAAGCGCGACGTGTCCTGCGCTGCATCATCTGGGTGGTCGGTGACGATCACGACGAGCGCGCGGCGCGGTGCTTGCACACTTTGTTCTTGTTCGCTCGCGATGAGGAAGGCGTCATCTGGTTCGGTGACATCATCGAGTTCGCGTGAGGCATCGCGCCCCAGCAACTCAGTTGCGTCGGTGTTTTCTGCCACGGAGGTTCTCCTTAAAGATAGGGGCGGAATCTTCCGGTAGTGGTTTCTTCACAAGGTCTCAGGGTGCGGTGTTCGTGCGGCGCTCACGCACCGCCCAAGTATTTGTTAACTTACTCGCTTGCCAGAGTTACCTCTACCTTTCTCACATCTTCGCTGTCTCGGCTCCGTACCTCCAAGGTCACGGTCGCGCCGAACTCCTGGGAACGGGTTGCCGCGATGAGGGCATCAGAGCTTTCAATAAGCCGATCGTTGACGCGGGTGACCACGTCACCAGACTTGAGCCCTGCCTTATCGGCTGGGCTATCGCGTTCTACATCGACGATCTCCGCACCAAGGGTGTCGCTTTGCGCGCGGACCTTAACGCCCAAGGTTGGGTGCTTGACCTTGCCATTGTTGATGAGCTCATCGGCCATCCGCTTGGCAAAGTTGGAGGGAATAGCGAATCCCAGACCGATGGAACCGCCCTCGGAATTCGAGCTACCCGATAGCGAGGCAATCATCGAGTTCATTCCAATGATGTTGCCTTCCATGTCCACCAAGGGACCACCGGAGTTGCCTGGGTTGACGGCGGCGTCGGTCTGGATGGCGTCGATCAGCGAGGACTCCCCACCTTCCTGCGAAGCACGGACGGGGCGGTTCTTGGCCGAGACAATTCCGGAAGTCACCGTAGCGTTGAGTCCCAGCGGGGAACCGACGGCAACGACCTCTTGCCCCACCGCGGCAGCGTCCGAATCACCGAACTGCAGGAAGGGAAGCTCGTTAACGTCATCAATCTTGATGACAGCAACGTCCGTGGTCGCATCCGAGGCCACAAACGTGGCGCTATGGCGGGAACCATCATTCATGGTCACTTCCAAGCGCCCGCCTTGATCCGCGCCGGCGACGACGTGGTGATTGGTCAACACGTAGCCGTCCGGGGAAATAATCGAGCCCGAGCCCTCGGCACCGCCGGAGCGGGTAATGGAGTAAATGGATACCACTGCTGGAAGTACCTTCGATGCCACGTCCTCGACGGAGCCGTCGGCAGGCTCTTTACCGGTGCTGTTGGCCACCGGCTGGCGCTCCAAGACCTCATTGACCGTCGAGGTGGAGGACTTGTCCTTGCCCACCGTTCCGACCACCACGCCGGTAACACCGCCGGCAGCGATGAAGGCTACGAGCATCATGGACAGCGCGGTGCCCAGGCCGACCTTGCGCTTGGCCTTAGGCTCATCGCTCGGTTCCACGACCCGTACGCCTGCCCCCTCTTGGCCGCCGAAGAACTGGTTCTGATTACCAGCATGCGCCGCAGTGTAGCGCTGACCGGCATAAGGCTGTGTTCCCTCCTGCGAGTGCTGCCCTGCCGAAGGCTGCTGTGCTGCCAAACGCTGCTGACCTTGTTGACCGAATCCATAATTCGAACCGCCATACGGCGCCTGCGCCCCGTAAGGCGCCTGGGAAGGCTGGTTGCCAAAAGAAGAAGCCTGGGCTCCCTGCCCCGCCTGGCTTCCGTAGGGCGACTGTCCGCCTTGCCTCGATGTATCCGACCGCGGCTGATTCCAGCCATTCGATTCACTTCCCACAGAAGGTACCTCGCCTCGCTGCTGTGATTGTCCCCGTCCGTCAGAGTTCTGCGGGCTATCCATGGGGTTATCCATGTTCGAATTCCTCATATTCATGTCAGGTAGTGTGCACCATCGCGCTGGCGCGTATCTGATACTAATCTGCCAGTGTGCTACGAGAAGCTGGACGTTTCCTGCGCGCCTTGAGCTGGGGTGATCCCTGACACACTAGCCCTGATTGAACCACCGCTCCGCAAAGATATGGCCACGGTCGTTGCGCTCTTTCGGTTGGCTCACCGCGGGGTCTTGTAGCTGCCCCGCTGACTGCTGCTCAGCGGAGAGTTCGGGCTGGAAATCGTAGGGCAAGTCTTCCAGCCCGTCCACCAAGGCATCACCTTCGGTGGGGTGCCCGGGCAGGATAACCTCCATGCGCGTTCCGCCGTCCGCGGAATCCTTGATGGTGATCTCTCCATTGTGCCTCTCCACCACGGATTTCACGATTGCTAGGCCCAATCCGGATCCCGGCATGGCACGGGCTTCAGCAGAACGGTAGAAGCGCTCAAATACTTTGTCCCGTTCCTCCGGAGCGATGCCGGGGCCAGAATCGTCAACTCGCAGGCGCACCTTGTCAGGGGCGATTTGCCGCATGGACACGCGCACGGTCCCCGTCGGCGGGGACCACTTCGCAGCATTGTCCATAAGGTTGAGGGTGGCACGGCCCAGCGCAAAAGGATCGCCGTCGATCATCCACGGGATAAACCGCACGCGGAAGTCCACGTCAGGACGGCGGCGCTTGGCGCGGTTGAGCGAATTCTCCAACACTTCGTGCAACTCAACGGGCTCCGGCTCCTTCTCAGTGGCGTCCTCGCGCGCTAGGTCAACCAAGTCACCGATCAGGGTGGCTAATTCCGACATCTGCGCCATTACGTCATCTTCGAGGTCGCGCCGGTCTTCCTCACTGATGCCAAACCCGCCACCGGATTTATTGAGCATCATGAGAAGCTCAATGTTCGTCCGCATGGACGTCAGCGGGGTCTTAAGCTCGTGGCCGGCATCAGCCACAAACTGTGATTGCTGCACGCGCGCGTGCTGCAGGGCGGAAAGCATTCGGTTAAAGGACACAGTAAGTTGTGCCATTTCATCGTTGCTCTCCACGGCAATCGGCCGCAGGTCATTGGTCTGCGTCACGTAATCAGCAGCCCGCTTGAGGCGAGCGATCGGCTCCATGCCGGTCTTGGACACCACCATTCCCGCGAAGACGGAAAGCAGCACGCCAAAGGCCACGATGATCAGCAGCGCGGAGCCCACCGCGGACACAATCTCCTCGGTGGGACCAAGGTCCTTGGCCAGGACTACCGTGGCGCCACCCTCCTGGGACTTGGCCAGCACGCGCTCACCACCCAGGGTGCGGATGGAGCTTTCCATGGTGTCCCCGTCCGGTTTAAAGTCCCCACCCACCGGCAAAGCATCACCATAGGAAAAGGTGGCTGCTGGCGGAGAGATAGAGACCCGAGTCGAAGGGTTGTAGAGCTTAAAAGAAGCGATCTCCTGATCGATATTCTCCACGAAGCGCGGATTCTGCGCCTGCTCCATCAGCACGTCCGCTTGCTGCATGATTTGCTTGTCGACGCTCGCCGTCATCGACGCCGCAACCAACCAGTAGGTCACCAACGTCATCACTGCCACCGAGACGGCGACAACGACACCAGTAACCAAAGAAAGGCGCCACCGAAGCGGCGCCCGCGAAGCCCAGCCGCGACGACCTGACAGGCCCAACCATGCCGTGGAATCTAGGTCTTCAGAAGGCACCGCGTCAGGCGCGGGCCTCCGCAAAATCACGCGATAGCCTCCCTCATGACATAGCCGACGCCACGCACGGTGTGGATAAGACGCGGCTCGCCATCTTCTTCGGTCTTCTTACGCAGGTAGCCGATGTACACCTCGAGAGCATTTCCGGAGGTGGGGAAATCATAGCCCCATACTTCTTCCAAGATGGTGTTGCGGGAGAGCACCTTGCGCGGGTTCTCCATGAGCAAGCGCAACAAGGCGAATTCGGTGCGCGTCAGGGAAATCTGACGGTCACCACGGGTGACTTCGCGCGTATCGGCATCGAGCTTGAGGTCCTCAAAGCTCAGCTGGGTTTCAACGGGCTGCTGCTTGCTGATCGACTCCGCAGCAGCACGACGGACTAGGGAACGAACACGAGCCAAAAGCTCTTCAAGAGCGAAAGGCTTGGGTAGGTAATCGTCGGCACCCGCATCGAGCCCTGCAACGCGGTCGGACACGCCATCACGAGCCGTGAGCACGAGGATTGGACGGTCCCACCCCTCACTGCGCAAGGTTCGGCAGACTTCCAAGCCGTCCATGTTCGGCATCATCACATCGAGGATGAGCAGCCCTGGGTTCTCCCTGTGGACCATCTCGACGGCCTCTACGCCATCGGCGGCCAACATTACGTCGTAGCCATTAAACTTCAAGGAGCGGCGAAGCGATTCGCGTACGGCCTGCTCGTCATCCACGACAAGAATCTTCATGTTTCCAATTATGTCCTATCTAAGGCGCATTCACGAAGTGGGCCTAGTTCTTTCGCCCCCTTAAATTACCCCTTAAGATTTTATTCACCCCGCTACCCTTGGCATCAGCGAACGCCCAGACAAAAAGGCACCGTAGCCAAGCACTGCAGCCTCGTGAATGAGTCACTGCAGCGCGCAACTAGGCCAACAAAAAATGCCCGGAGGGATTCACTTAGAAAGAGTGAATCCCTCGGGGCAATAATTGCAGCCTTGAGGCTGAGAAAGCCTTAGAACTGCTCCACGTCGACCAGGCCGAGCTTGGCGGCCTTCACCAGACGGCGCGGGATGCGCACGGTCTGGCCGTCGATGGTGACTTCCTGGAGGGCGACGTTGTCAGCCTTCCACTGGGAACGGCGAGAGTGGGTGTTCGCGCGGGACTTCTTAAACTTAGGAGTTGCCATCTTTTCCTATCCTCCTTACGCGTTCTTCTTCTTGCGGCGAGCCATTGCACCGAAGCGCTGGTTGAACTTCTCAACGCGGCCAGCGGTATCCATAACGCGCTGGGCACCGGTCCAGAACGGGTGGGACTCAGCGGTGACGTCAACGACGATGAGCGGGTACTCGTTGCCGTCTTCCCACTCAACGGTGCGATCGGAGGTAGCGGTGGACTTGGTCAGGAAGGAGTGGCCGGTACCGGCATCCTTGAAGACCACCGGGTGGTAATCCGGGTGGATATCTTTCTTCATATGTCGATTCCCTCAGGGTTGAACTACGGGTCGGTTCCTTCCGCAACACTTCTCCGGCATAGAAGGAAGTGTGAAAGGATCGTGCCCGAGTTGGGTCTCTATACTTACAAACTGTGCGGCTCGTGCCGACAACTTGACATATCCTACAGGCCACCAGCATTAAAACCGAAATCGCTCTGGCCGCCACCGCCGCGCTCCGACGGACAGAATCCACAACCACACCCCTCACCTGCCCCTTCGGCAGGAACGCGCCGTAGATCAGGTATAGATCAGAGGTATCCACACCGGCCCGCATGCCGGCGGTGATTAGGTTCTGCAGGCTGTGGCATGTAAGATTTCCCCTTGCTGTTGTCAAAGTAATCGTTTTACGCCCTCATCAACTGGTGTTCAACGGATTAAGCCTCCTGCTCAACCTCACTTTTTCGAGCGCCGCGCCTCACCGCGGAAATAGGCACTCCGTTAGTCGCTTTCGATGTGGGCGGCTAGGAGAAAGAAGACCCATGTCGGCTATTTGCCAGGTAACGGGCCGCAAGCCGGAATTCGGCAAGCAGGTCTCGCACTCGCACCGCCGCACCTCGCGCCGTTGGAACCCCAACGTGCAGCGTCGTCGGTACTACCTGCCCTCTGAGGGCCGTACCATCACCCTGACCGTTTCCACCAAGGGCATGAAGATCATCGACCGCGATGGCATCGAGTCCGTCGTGGCTAAGATTCGCGCACGTGGGGAGAAGATCTAAAGATGGCACGTAATGACATCCGTCCAATCATCAAACTGAAGTCCACTGCGGGCACCGGTTACACCTACGTGACCCGTAAGAACAAGCGCAACAACCCGGATCGCATCACCTTGAACAAGTTCGATCCGATCGTCCGCAAGCACGTCGAATTCCGCGAGGAGCGATAATTAATGGCTAAGAAGTCAAAGATCGCCAAGAACGAGCAGCGCAAGGAAATCGTCGCCCGCTACGCGGAGCGTCGCGCTGAGCTCAAGGCAATCATTAAGAACCCGAACACCCCGGACGAAGAGCGCCTCGAGGCGCAGTTCGAGCTGAACCGTCAGCCGCGCGACGCCGCCCGCGTCCGCGTCCGTAACCGCGACTCCGCTGATGGACGTCCGCGCGGTTACCTCCGCAAGTTCGGTCTGTCCCGTGTCCGTATGCGCGGCATGGCTCACCGTGGTGAGCTGCCGGGCGTTCGCAAGTCCAGCTGGTAAAGGGGTACCCATACAATGGCTGTCAAGCGTAATAACCACAAGAAGTTCCGTATGGAGCAGACCCGCCGCCCGAAGAAGAACCCGCTCAAGGCCGAAGGCATTGAGAAGGTTGACTACAAGGAGATCAAGACCCTGCGTCTGTTCATCTCCGACCGCGGCAAGATCCGCTCCCGTCGCGTCACCGGTCTGACCCCGCAGCAGCAGCGTCAGGTTGCTACTGCCGTCAAGAACGCACGCGAAATGGCTCTCCTGCCGTTCACGTCCCGCTAAACACTAGCTGGTTTCAACAGCGCACTTTTGCCGCTGTACTCGTGACTCACTAGGACAGGACAAAAGAGCTTTCAGGCCGCCGCCTCCTTCCCCATCTCGGGGCAGGCAGGCGGCGGTCGTCGTTTTCGCGGCTAGGGCGGTTGCTCTGCCGCCCCACAAATTCCCAGTGCTACATTGAAGAGCTAGAAAGCCCCTGACGGAAAGGCAACTAACACCTAATGCCGCTGCACGAATCCCTCACCGGTCTCAGCGAACTGGCCGCCCACTGCCACTCCCCCGCCCACGCGCGTGGACTATTGGAAGAAGCCCAGGACCTTCTGCGCAATGCCACCGCCCACCGGACCGACGGGGTCGAGCTTGCGGCGTGGTTTTCCCGCGTGGTCACCGATATTGTTCGCTCCCCGGGTCTGGCTAGCCCTGTGCGGCTGACAGGCGCAGCCGCCCGCGGGGATCTTCTCCCCTCACTTCCCATCACCTGGCTGGGCGCCGACGAGCAGCTGGAGCAAGTCATCATCGAGGCCGGATTGCCCTGCGGCGCGGTGGAGGAATGCGCCTCAACCCGCGCTGATGCCGGCCTGCCGCTGGGCACCGGCGGCGAGGAGGAACTCTATGCCGAGGCTGTTTCGCAGCGCCCAGCGCCCCTCAAGCTCGTGGATGGGCTGCCGGACCGCTCCGCCGAGGTGTCCATTCGCCGTTCCCTACTCGCCCCCGTTTCGGCCATCGCCCGCTGGGCAGCGCCGGCACCTCGGCCCACCCCTGACCGCCTTGCTATTGGCGTGGAGCGCGAATTGCTCACCGCAGCCGAAGCAGAAGGCCTGAGCCTGGCGTGGGGCACGGGCATCGCGCTGGAATTGGGGCGGTGGTACGACGGCGTCGACAAGCACAGCGTTATTCTCGAAGACCTTCCGCCATTGGACCGCACCGCCTACGGCTCGGCGTGCCGCACAGTCTCCGCTGCCGTCGAATCCATAATGATCCGGCACGGTAATGTGGTTAGCTGAAGTCAAAGCTACGCTTTGACGAACGCCGTTCGCGGCGGGGTGTACGATTACTGACTTGCTGTCAGTTATTGCATAAGTTTTATCGAAGGGAGTCCGCCTCATGGCAGGTAGCGTTGGCAGGCCAAGGAAGAATAGCCCACGCCGCCGGGGAAACACCGCGCGCGAGGAAATCCTGGATGCCTCATCCGAGCTCTTCACTACCCAGGGCTTTGCGACAACCTCGACGCACCAGATCGCCGATGCCGTCGGCATCCGGCAGGCATCGCTGTACTATCACTTCCCTTCCAAGACGGATATCTTCCTCACGCTGCTGAATTCCACCATCGAGCCCTCACTCGAGCTGGCGGAGGAGCTCGCGGCCTCGGATGCCGCGCCGGCGCAGCGCCTGTGGTCCCTGGTCGCCGCGGAGTCCCGCCTGCTCTTGACGTCGGCGTGGAACGTGGGCCGCCTGTACCAGCTTCCGGTGGCTAACTCCCCGGAGTTCGGCGAGTACCACGAGCAGCGTGATCGCCTCAAGGAGCACTTCCGCACTGCCGCCGCTGGCATTGTTGGTGATGATGACCCGCGCGTGGAGCTGCCTTTCCACATCGCGCTTTCCGTCATTGAGATGCGCCCCAACGATGGCACCGCGCCTTTCGACGCCTCGCAGCGCGTGCCGGAGCAATCCGCCATGCTTGCCGACGCCGCCCTAGCAGTCCTCGGCACCACCCCTCCCGACAACGCCGAAGCCACTACCTTGGAGCTGCTGAAGAACCGCAACGACTCCATCTCGGCAGCCGCCGCTGCCGCGGCCGACCGTAAGAAGACGACGCGCTAACGACCGTGCCGGATGGCGTAATGCGCCAAGAAGGTCTTATACGGTTTATAGGCCTTTTCGCCGTCCGCCCGAAGACTGTCCACGAGGCGATCCATCTTGTGGTTGGTTTTCTTTTCGGTCCAGTCCAGAGCCTCAGCAATCTCGCGCACCGAGGGAATATCGGCATCAGTTGAGCCCGGCTTCTTGAGGTAGCTGGCTAGCTGGCAAAGCAGCTCCTCCTGCTCATCGTTGGGCACATGGCGGGTGCGGGTGCGCTCCTCATCGAGGTCCTGCTCGCGCTTAGTCCGACGCGAGTAGTTGCTGTTTTCGACATCGATGTAAAGCTCATAAGGGCATTCCGGGGTTTCAAACGTAATTCGTGACGGGCCCGGCGGCACGGCCGCCACCGAGCGCGGGCCGAGATCGATGCGGGAGAAACCCTTAACCCCGCGCAGCTCGATGCGCAGCGGAATGTGGCTGCCTACGTTGCAGATCATCCAGCCTTGACCGCCGTACCACAGTTGGAAAAGCTGACGGTGCAGGGTGAGATCCCCCTCGCCGATCCGGAAGTCACCAGCGCGGCCGACGACTACTTCCTCGCCTGGTGCCATGACCAGTACGCCGCCGATCAGGTCATCGATGCGCAACCTGGGCCCCCGGGGCGCGTCGTGCGATGGGAGTGGCTGTTGCTGGCTCATGGACACCTCCGTAGGCGGCTGGACAATTCGCGCACATCGCCGTTCGGCTCGGCGATATGCCTCAACAATGCCCTACAGTGTAGCGACTCTCACCACAGTACTGCGGGGACAAGCCGCTTGCCCCAGCTTGTTGGGGACTAGGACACGATGGCCCATGTCACCACGAAAATGAGGATGATGACAACAACGGTGACTGTGATGATCAGAGCGTTCTGATTATCCTTTGCGGCTGGTTTGGCAGCTCTAGGCTCTGCCGCGGCACGCTTGTGAACGGTAGCCCCCGGTACCGCAGGAGTCACCGGCGTGGAGGGAGATACCGTCCCGGGTGAGGCGACAGGGTTAGCGGGAGCTACAAAACCGGTCGGCATAGCCTGCTCGACAGACCCAAAGGAACCGGCAGGTCGCGGCCAGTATTGCGTCGGCTGCCCAGGGGTTTTTGCCTGCCGTGGCTGCGCGGGTTCCGTCGCCTGGTTGGTGGTGGGCTGGGAACGGGAGACGTCGTCAAGCGCGGCAATGAAATCCCGGGCGCGCGCATAGCGTTGCATGGGCACGCTATCCAGCGCCTTGTTCAGGACAGTCTGCACCTGAGTCACCACCCGTGCGGTGTCCTTCGCCAGGAACGTCGTGAAAGCATCACTAGACAAGTCCGGGATGCGCCGCTGCCCTTCCCACTCACTGCGCGGCATCGTGTCCTTGAGGTGATGCAGCGTGAGCATCTCGAATGCAATAAGCGCTAGCGAGTAGTCATCCGCGCGCGCCGACATATCGTCATCGCCATAGGCATGACCATTATTTTCCGGGGCCAGGTACTTTTCAGTGCCCACGATGTGGCCAACCTTCGTCAGACGGGATTGCCCCTCTTCGATGCTGATCCCGAAATCGCTGAGCACGGCAGGCGGCAGGCTGCCCGGGGTCTTGCGCAACAGGATATTTGCGGGCTTGATATCGCGGTGTACCCACCCGGGATGTAGCTCGTGGTGCATGTAGTCCAGCGCCGAAGCAATCGGCGTGAGGTAGTAGACCACCTCAGCCACGCTAAACCCCCGGCCTTCCTGCGCGCGTTCCCGGATGGCGTGCGCCAGGGTTCCGCCGTCGATGAACGCCATCATCATGACGTCGTCACCGCGCGGCGTGGACTCCTTGGAATAGAACTGGACCACTCCCGGGTGACTGCCAATCTTGGTCAGCGCCTTCATTTCGTTGTTGAAGCGGGCGCGGGAGGCTTCATCGCGGACATCATCCAGCAGCACCTTGACGGCAAGCTCACGAGAAAGATCCGGATCGGTGGCATGGAAGACCTGCCCCATGCCGCCTTCACCCAGCAGGTACACGTTGGTGTACCGCTTCTGCTGGGTCAGCCATTGCACGAAGTAGGAATTAGTCACCGCCCCATTGCACCATATGCACAACCAAGCATGAGGGTGCCATGTCCCATCGCCCCCAAATGGAGGGGACTTCACCGTGGTTCAGTCAGGCATGCGGGAGCCAGTTATGCTACCTGTTGTTCTCTATAGTTTTCCAAGGACCCTATGACCACCCCAGGATTTGGCACTAACCCCTACGAGCACACGAGCCCTGTGCACGGCGGGCCTCAGCAGACCCAGCCCGACCAGCGCAACCTCGTTCCGATCATCTGCGCGATCGCCATCCTTATCGCACTCCTGATTTCCGGTGCCGTGATCTGGAATCACGTCCGCTCCACCGGCCAGGAAACCCCCAGTACCGCCGAATCCTCGGAGCAAGCGCAATCCTCCGCGGAAGAAACCGCACCAGAAGACGACGAAGAAGAGGACACGGAAGGCGCGCCGAGCGAGGAAGCACCAGAGACCTCAGCCAGCCCTGGAGCTGCTGACGTCCCAGAGGGCCTAACCGCGGCCGGCTGGTCCGACTACCCGGAGGCGCGTTGCCAGCAGGGCGAGGACATGGTCTTCGCCGCCGCAGGTTCCGATCCGGTTTCGCACATCGTTATCTGCGAAAAGCAGGACTCGCTCTTCTACCGCGGCGTGTGGTCTAGCGGTGCCGCCTTCGGACCGGCCCGGGGTGAGGGCAGCTCCTATACAGCCTCCATCCTCGACCCCACCAGCGGTGAGGACACCGGTTCCGTACTCACCATCCGCGGCACGGACTATGACATCGATGGCGAGGCGGGGACCTTCGAAGATTACTGGCCGCGCTAGGGGTCCTTAGACCGCGCCTTGCTGACAGCCTGCATCGGGCCATTCCACCTCGGCGGCGGCGAATTGCTTGACTAGGCGCGTGAGCATCTGCTGGGCTTCTCCGTAGTCCCCGGATTCGGCCTTGGCATAGATGGCCACCGCCACCGTGTGCCCGCCCAGTGAGACAAGCCCCATCTGGCGGGCTTCATAGGCCCCGTCCTCGGCCGGGCCCCAGCCGCCCTTCATGACTGATCCTTCGAGGGTGCCCAGCCCATACTGCTGTGCGGGATCAGGCTGTCCCATGGCGGCCAGACCGGGGTCAGTGCCCTGCTGGCATCCCAGGGCGGCGACAAACTCTGCTTGCTCGGCTCCCGGCCACTGCGTGTGGCCAAATGCACTAAAGCCGGGGCGCGGCGGTGTGGCGGGGACAGTAGCCGTGCCAATGATCCCCTGGGTTGCCTGCGCGGCGTGCTCTCCCCCGCCGAGTGCCTCCCAGAGGGAATCGGCCGCGGCATTATCGGAAAAGGTAATCGCCCGCGACACGGTATCCGGATCGGCCACGCCGGCGCGCTCGGCGGCAATGGCCAGCGGCACCTTCGCCGTGGACCATGCGGACTGCGGGTCTGTGATGCCTGCTGCGGCGACGGTATCTGCGCCGGCCACCGCGATTCCGGTCCCCGGGTTGTCGGCCGCGATGGCTTCGAGGGC